>JAYVTJ010000948.1:0-6139 GCA_043774415.1 Fimbriiglobus sp.
CGAAAATCGGGGCGTGATTCCGATCGGGGGTGGTGCAGCGGCGTCGAAATCATTCTCAGTGGGGATCGCTCGCCCGTGCCAGAATCCGTTGGCGCACCCATTCGCCGAGAATCCCTTTGTGAGACGCCCCCTGGCGTGGTACAACTCAGCATCCCGCCTGCGTTCGATTCTTCGACGAGCCGCCCCCCGCCGTGAAACCCCTCCTCCTGACACTGTCGGTTCTGTTCGCGTCGGCACCCTTGGCCACGGCGGCGCCGGCGCCCCACTTCGAGAACGACATCGAACCGCTGCTGAGCCGCTACGGCTGCAATTCGTCGGGATGCCATGGTAAAGCGGAAGGGCAGGGGGGATTCAAGCTTTCCGTGTTCGCATTCGATCCCGGCGCCGATTTCAGCAGCCTCGTGAAGGAAGCCCGCGGTCGGCGCGTGAACCCGGCCGCACCGGACGAGAGCCTCCTTCTCCGCAAAGCGAGCGGCACCACGCCCCACGGCGGCGGCACCCGGCTCAAGCCCGACAGCAAAGACTACGCGGCGCTGCGGAACTGGATCGCCCTCGGCATGCCCCTCGGCAATCCGGATGCCCCGAAGCTCGTGGCGCTGCGTGTCGAACCGACGGAGCGCGTGCTCGGCACGAAGGCGAACCAGCAATTGAAAGTGCTCGCCAAATATTCCGACGGCCGCGAAGCCGACGTGACCGAACACGCCCGCTTCCAGGTGAATCACGACGGGCTCGCCAGCGTGAGTGAGCTGGGCCTTGTGACCACTTCCGAGACGCCCGGCGAAGTCGCGGTGATGGCGGCCTACATGGGCGAAGTCGGCTTGTTCCGCGCCATCGTCCCGCGACCGGGGCCGGCCGTCGATTCGAAGGTGCCCGCGTTCAACTTCATCGACGGCCTCGTCGGCAAGAAGCTCGCCAAGCTGAACATCGCCCCGTCGGGCCTCTGCGACGATTCCGAATTCCTGCGCCGAGTCACGCTCGATCTGAGCGGATCGCTGCCGATGCCTGAAGAAGTGCGCGCGTTCCTTGCGGACAAAGCGACCGACAAGCGGGCCAAGCGCGTCGACGAGTTGCTGAAGCACCCCGAGTTCGCCGACCTCATGGCGAAGCGCTGGGCGGACATCCTCCGCGTCGATCGGCAAGCGCTCGGCCACGAACGGGCCTACGCCTACTACCGCTGGATCCGCGAGTCGTTCGCCGCGAATCAATCCTTCGACGAGTTCGCCCGCGAACTCGTCACAGCCGAGGGGCCGCTGAAGGAAGTGCCCGCCGCGAACTTCTTCAAAGTCGTGACGAAGCCCGGCGAGATGGCGAGCACGCTATCCCAAGTTTTCCTCGGGGTCCGCATCGCCTGCGCCGAGTGTCACCACCACCCGGCCGACCGCTGGACGCAGACCGACTACACCGGCATGGTCTCGTTCTTCACGCCGCTCGCGACCCGCGGCAAAGCTTCGGACGAAGCGCTGTTCAGTTCGGGTGAACCGATCTCGAAGCACCCGCGCACGGGCGACAGCGTCTTCGCTTACCCACTCGGAACGGCGATGCCGAAGGCCAATCCGACCGGCGACCGCCGACTCGTGCTGGCCGACTGGATGACCGATCCGAAGAACCCGTTCTTCGCTCGGAATGCGGCGAATCGCGTCTGGGCCATGCTCCTCGGTCGCGGGCTCGTCGAACCGGTGGACGATGTGCGGGCCACGAATCCACCGTCGAATCCTGAACTGCTCGACGGCCTCGCGGCGTTCCTCATCGAGAAGAAGTACGACCTCCGCGTCCTCGTCCGAGTCATCTGCGCTTCGCGGACGTATCAGACTTCGAGCGCGCCGAACGCCACGAACGAGAAGGACGAACTCAACTTCTCGCGGGCCCTCTTCAAGCGGCCCGACGCCGAAGTGCTGCTCGACATGATCGCGCAGGTGACGGGCGTCGCGGAGCGATATCCGGGGATGCCCGCCGGGACGAAGGCCGTGCAGCTCTGGGACAGCAAAGCGAAGCACGAGTTCCTCCGGCTCTTCGGCCGGCCGCAGCGCGCCACGGCCTGCGAGTGCGAGCGCAACACCGAACCGAGCACGGGCCAAGTGCTGAACCTGCTGAACTCCCCCGAGTTGCAGGCGAAGCTCGCGCATGAGACGGGGACCGTCGCGAAGCTCGTGAAAGCATCGGCCGTTGATGCGAAGCTGATCGAGGAACTCTACCTCAGGATGTATTCTCGTTTCCCATCGGCCAAAGAGAGCGAGGCGCTCGCGGCGCACTTGGCGAAGAAGCCGAACGAGCGACAGAAGGCGGCCGAGGACCTCGTATGGGCGATGCTGAACTCGCTCGAATTCCAGTTCAACCACTGACCCCAGCGGAACTCGCCTGAGTTCCGATGCCCTCCGCATCCCGGTATGCCCACGGAAGTCTGGCGACTTCCGCTACAGAAGAAACGGTGCCTCTCTATGGCCGACCTCAAACCCTTCTGCGATGGCATCACCCGCCGCGACGGCCTGCGCCTCGGCACCGCCGCGCTGTTCGGCTTGCCCTTCACGACGGCGAACGCGCTCCGTGCGGCAGAAGCCAAGAAGCCCGCGAAGGAGATCTCGCTGATCTTCGTCTTCCTCCACGGCGGTCTCAGCACCATCGACACGTTCGACCTGAAGCCCGATGCGGCCGTGGAGTTCCGCGGCGAGTTCAAGTCGATCCCGACAAAGTCGCCCGGGTTACGCGTCTGCGAGCACCTGCCGAAGATGGCGCAGGAGACCGACAAGTATTCGCTCATCCGCTCGTTCCGGCACCACAATTCGGACCACGGCCCGGCCGACCACTACATGCTCACGGGGTACTTCCCCACGGCCGGGTTCAACCCGAGCCTGGCGCCGAACAACCAGCGGCCGTCGCACGGCTCGGTCATCGCGAAGAAGCTCGGCCCCGTCGGGTCGGTGCCGCCGTACGTCTGCCTGCCGAAGCTCCACCCGAGTTGCGGGTCGGCGTACCTCGGGGCCAACAGCGCCCCGTTTGTGATCGACAGCGACCCGAGTTCGCCGAACTTCGCGGTGCCCGATCTGGCTCCGCCGCCCGCCATCGCCGCCGATCGCCTCGACGACCGCCGGCATCTGCTCGCCCAAGTGGATCGCTTCCAGAAGTCGGCCGAGAGCCGGGCGAACAAGCAGGTCGGCACGGTCGAAACGTTTCAGGGGAAGGCCTTCGAGTTGATGACCTCGCGCGATGCGAAGAAAGCCTTCGACATCTCCGCCGAGCCGGACAAGCTCCGCGACGACTACGGCCGGCACTCGCTCGGGCAGTCGTGCCTGCTCGCCCGCCGGCTCGTCGAATCGGGCGTTCGTTGTGTGACTATCGACCATAACAACTGGGACACGCACGACGGCAATTTCAACACGCTGAAGAACACGCTGCTGCCGCACTTCGACACCGGCATCAGCACGCTCTTCCGAGACCTCGCCGAGCGCGGGCTGCTCGACACGACGATGGTCGTGGTCACCGGCGAGTTCGGCCGGACGCCGCGGATCAACAAGAATGCGGGCCGCGATCACTGGGGTCCGTCGTTCACCGTCCTCCTCGGCGGCGGTGGGTTGAAGGGCGGCGTCGTGGTCGGCGCCTCGGATGCGCGGGCCGAGAAGCCGGCGACCGAGCCCTACGGCCCCGAAGACTTGGCCGCGACGATGTACACCCGCATGGGCATCGACCCGAAGGACGAGTTCCGCACGCCCGACGGCCGGCCGGTGGCCATCGTGAACAATGGGAAAGTCATCAAGGAGCTGGCATGAGCCGCTTCGTGCTGCTGATCTTCGGCATCGCTGGAGGCGGGATCGCATCCGCGGCGCCGCCCGTCGCGTCGTTCCTCTACCCCGCCGGCGGACAGCGCGGCACGACGGTGCCCGTACGCGTCGGTGCCCTCTTCGCGCACGACCGCTGCGGCTTCGCCCTCGATGGCTCCGGTGCCCGCGCAACGCCCGAGTTGAAGCGCGGGAAGCGCATCTGGTTCGAAGGGCCGCTCATCCCGCTTCCCGATTCGCAGCAAGCCGAAGACTATCCCGCCGACATGCTCGGCACCGTCGCGGTCGATGCGCAAGCGGCACTCGGCGCGCGGCGCGGGCGCATCTGGACTTCGCAGGGGGCCGCGACCGGGCCGGTCTTCGTCGTCGGCGATCTGCCCGAAGTGGTCGAGGCCGAAATCGACGGCGATCCGATCCCGGTGCCGGTGACGCTTCCCGTCACGGCGAACGGTCGCATCTTCCCGCGCGAAGACACCGACCTCTGGACCGTGACCCTCAAGTCGGGGCAGACGCTCTGCGCTCTGGTTGTGACGACCGCCCTCCATTCGCCGTTGATCGCGAAGCTCGAAGTCGTCGATGCGAAGGGCGGAGTCCTCGCCGAATCCGGGTCGAAGACCGCGCTCGGTTGCGATGCGTCCGTCCGCTTCACGGCCCCGGCCGACGGCACCTATCACATCCGCATCGCCGATGCGCGCGGGCAGGGCGGACCGGCATTCGTCTACCGGCTCACGATGACGACCGACAAGGTCGCCGACGCGATCTTCCCCCTCGGCGGCAAGCGCGGCTCGACAATCGACTTGAGCTTCGGCGACGAGAAGCGGAGCCTCGCGATCCCCGCCGATGCTCCCTCGAATTGGACGGCTCGCTTCGGGGTCCAGTCGATCCCGTTCGATGTCGATGACCTCCCCGAGTTCACCGACACCACGGCGCCGATCTCCGCGCCGGCGGTCCTCAACGGACGCGTCGCGAAGAACGGTCCATCGCGGTGGAACGTCGTCCTCTTGAAGGCCAAGAAGTACGAATTCGAAGTGCGCGCCAAGAAGCTCGGCTCGCCGCTCTGCGGGGCGCTCGTCGTCCTCGACCCCGGCGGCAAGGAAGTGGCCCGCGATCTCCCCACCGACCCCGGCGTCGATCCGCTGTTGAACTTCCAACCGGCCGCCGATGGCGTCTACACGATTCAACTGAGCGAGCGATTCCGCAACCGCGGCGGCCCGGACTTCGCCTTCCGCCTGCGCGTCCGCGAAGCGGGGAGTGCCGCGCCCGATTTTCTCCTCAAGCTCACGGGGGATGTCGTGAACGTCCCGCGCGGCGACGGTGCGAAGTGGAAGCTCACGGCCGAACGCTTCGGCGGTTTCAGCGGTGTCATCGATGTGTCAGTGGAAGGGTTGCCCGCCGGCGTCACCCTCGCGAAGGCGAGCCTCGGCGCGGGCCAGAGTTCGACCGACCTCCTCCTGAACGCGGACGCGTTGGCGAAGGCGGCCGTCGGCACCGTCACCGTGACCGGCACGGCGAAAATCGCGGACAAGACCGTGACGCGCACCGCGAAGCCCGTCGAAGGGGAGGGCGCTTTCGTCGCCGTGGCGGTGCCGACTCCGTTCGCACTCGACGGCGAGTACACCATGAGCAACTCGCCGCGGGGCCAGCCCTACGGCCGGAAGTACAAGCTGAAGCGCAACGGCTTCGACGGCCCCGTCGAGATTGCCGTCGCCGACCGCCAAGCCCGGCACCTGCAAGGTGCGACGGGGCCGACGATCTTCGTCCCGGCGGGCGCCGGCGAATTCGAGTACTCGGCGATGCTCCCCGCTTGGATCGAACTTGGCCGCACCTGCCGCGTTTGCCTTATGGCCAGCGGCATCGTGAAAGACCCCGACGGCACCGAGCACCGCGTGAGCTATACCACGGCCGAGACGAACTACCAGTTGATCGTCGTGCCGGAACCGGGCCGGCTGAGCCTCGACTTGGCGAAGGCGGCGGTGAGTGCCGCACCGGGCGAAACGATCCGCGTCCCGTTCCAAGTGTCGCGGGCCAAGGGTCTGACGGGCGAGGTGAAAGTGGAGATGGTGCTGCCCGAACACTGGCGCGGCATCAGTGCTGAGATAGTGACCGTGGCCGCCGACAAGATGTCGGGCGAACTCGTGCTGAAGTTCGGCACGGAGGCGCTCGGCCCGTTCAACATGCCCGCGACCGTGCGGGCGAAAACGGGGAGCGTGATCGCCGAAGCGAAGCTCGAGTTGCTCCGGCGCGAGTGAGCCGCGTGTGTCGGTCGAGCAGGGGTCAACCTCAGGATTTTGGCGATACCCGCCCGTAGGGCGTGGTCGAGTCTGCGAGACCCACCGCGGGCTACGGGAGCTAGCGGTGGGTCTCGCAGA
>JAYVTJ010000949.1:0-6463 GCA_043774415.1 Fimbriiglobus sp.
GGCCGGCGGGCCGTTGAAGATTTCGTTGACGACCTTCGCGGCTTCTTCGGCGGCGACGTATTTCAGCCGCAGGATCGTGAACTGCTCTTCGCCGACCGCGCTCGGGTTCAGGTAGAAGCGCATGAGCTCGTAGGCGATCGCCACATCCTTCTCGTTCTCGCCGCTGATGAAGATCTTGCTGCCGACGACGGTGAGCGTCACCGGTTTCTGCTCGACCTTCGGCTGCAGCGGATCGACGAGCTGCGAGACGACCTGGACACGGCTCGGCGTGTAGCCGCCGTCGGTGCTGCCCGGCACGGTGATCTTCGGATTGACCGGCGGCGGCATCGGCGCCGTCTTCGGAGCCGGGATCGGCTCCGGCTTCTTCTCGCGGCCGGGGGCCACGAGCACGGCCGGCTTGCCCATCTGGTTCATCATGCGGACGATTTCTTCGGCCAGCACGCCGGCGTTGGCCTTCTCGATGGTCAGCGTGCGGAAGTTGCCGGACTGCCCGGTGCTCACCCCCGAGTTCGCCTTGATGAACTCCTTCGCGGCCGCGATGAGTTCGGCCGAACCGCGGAGCAGCACGGCGGCTTCGCCGTCCGACTTCGCTTCGACGTAGAGGCCGGCACTGCCGAAGACGCTCTTGAGGCTCTCGGCCGTCTTCGCCGCATCGAGTCCGCCCGTGGAGACCACTTCGACCCCCGGCGGGGTCGTCTTCGGCACCTTCAGGAAGGTCGTGATGTCGAGGTGGTCGGCCGGGTAGCCGTAGATCATGACCTGGTCGTTGCCGATGACGAGGGTCTTGACGTTGCTCCCCTTGAAGTCGGTGGAGTCCATGACCTGCTTGGCGAGCGGCTCGGCGGTGCCGGCCGACACGGTGTAAGTCTTCCAGAGCTGATCGCCGCCGACGGGCCGCGCGGTGTCCCCCTTGTCGATCTCCTTGATGAGCGACTGAGCCGCCACGACCTTGTTGGCCGGCCCGGTGAGGAAGACCGTGTTGTTCTGGTAATCGACGGTGATCTGAACGGTGGCGAAGCGCTTCTCCTGGACCGGCTGCTGGCGATTGCCGCCGCCCCCGCCGCGCGGATCGCGACCGCCGCCGCTCATGTCGAAGCCGCCGCCCCACTGGCCGCCGCCCCACGGGTTCATCGGGACGTTCGTTTCGATCTTCGTGTCTTTGTCCGCGAGCAGGGTGCGGAGCTTTTCGGCCGCGGTGCTGGCGCGGATGTGCTTGCAGGCGTAGGTGAACTGGTCCGAGTGGTCGCCTTCCTGCTCCAAAATGTACTTGTAGATGTTTTTGATGTTCTTGGCTTTGTCGACGATGATGAGCTGGTTCGTGCCGAACGGCGTCACATCGCCGAAGACGCTGAGCAGCTTTTTGGCTTGCGGCGCCACGTCCTCGGCCACCACCGTCTTCAGCGGGATCACCACCTGCACGACTTCCGTGTTGCCGCGCTTCGGCAGTTCGTCGAGCGTGATCTGCTGGAGGATCTCGCGCGGGATCTTCACGTCCGCGGGGTGGATGTTGAACGACTGCTCGCGGCGGATGATGACCCAGTTCTTCTGAGCCAGCACCTCGTTGAGCAGGTCGAGCAGCTCCGGCAGCGTGTACTTCTTCTCCGACTTCAGCGTGAGCGAGCCCTGCGGCTTGTCCGTGCTGAGGAAGATGAGGCTCGTCTCCTTGGCGAACCAGTCGAGCACGGAACCCCACGGAGCGTTGTCGAACGCGACGACGTAGGTCTTCTCGGGCTTCGCCGGCTCGGCCTTCGGTTCGACTTTCGGTTCGACTTTCGGGACGACGGGCATCGGCGCCGTCATCGGCTTGGGCAATTCGGCGACCGGCGGCTTATCCTGGGCCGAGGCGGCGCCGGCGAAGCCGACCGCGAGTACGGCCGGGAGCCAGCGGCGGAGCGTGCGCCACGACGGTGGACGGAGATTTGTCCGCAGCGGATTCATACCTACCCCCCAAGAAGGTGCGACGCGAGCATGCTGGGGCGCCCCCGGGCCGGAATTACCGGCCCACGCCCCGCTCGGGTCTCACCTGGTTTCTGCGAGAATCGACCGGCTCAATAGCCATAGCCTACACCCGACGCAACCACGGTTGTGGCACTGAGGCTATTTTTAATCTTTGCCGCACCCGCCCGAATCGACCCGCTTACCGCAATCTACCCGAAAGCGATGATAGGCCGCTGAGTTTCGCGGGGTCACTCGCTCAGATTGAGGAGGTAGTCTTCGTACGACCGGAGCGCCTTGGCTTCCGCATCGGCCAGCGCCTTCTGCCGGGCCGTCAGGGTGTCCATCTCTTTCTCTTGCGCGCCGAGCTTCTTCAGGTAGTCGCCGTAGACCTCCGCCTCCTTCGGCGTGTCGCGCAGGTTCTTCCGGATGCGATCCTGATCGGCCGCGATGCGATTGATGTCGGCGCCGACTTGCGCCGCCTCGCGGCGCACGCTGTCCCACGCCGCTTTGATTTTCAGCGCCTCCGCGAGCTTCGCCTTCAGCGCCGGCGACGATTCGCCTAGCTTGATGATGGTCTGGATGTTCTCGTCGGTCGAATTGGTCAGGATCACCTCCTCGCCGAAGTCGCGCTCCTCCGTCACGGGGAACTCGGCCGTCTTGCCCGCCGGGACTTTCACCTCGAAGCGGTAGAGCGCCGCGAGTTCCTCCGTCGGCTTCGGCGTCTCGACGATCTTGAACTCGCGGTCGGTGCGGTTCGGGTGCTCGACGATGATCGTCCGGTCTGTATCGGACTTGTTCTCGAACTTGTAGACGACGACTTCGCGCGCTTTGCGCGAAATCGCAACGATGCCCTTGGTCGCTTTCACTTTCGTGACGGTCGTCGTCCCGCTGCCGACGTGCGGGATCACCTCCGTGCTGAGATCGACGGCGAAGGCGATGAGCCGCTCGTCCTTCGGCGCGGTATCCATGATGCGCGCGTCGCCGGCGTAGGTGCTCCCCTCGAAGACGGTCACCGGGCCCTGGGCCAAGTGCGAGCCGGTGGTGTTCTTGAACTTCAGGCCCAGCAGCGGGTGCTTCACTTGGACGCTCGGGTTGTAGATGCTCACGCGGACCGCGTCGATCTCCTTGCCGAGGATCGGCAGCAGCGCCGACTTCTGCCGGGCGAGGTTCACGGGGTGATCGATGGTGTACTGGAAGAACTCGCCGAGCTTGGAGGCGGTCGCCGCCGAATGGACGGAGCCGAGTTCCAACCGCTGCGCGAGTTCGGTGGCGAGTTGGTGCTTGTAGGGGATCGCACTCGCCTGGGGTGGCAGCTTTTCCGTGTTTTTGAATAGAGCCTTGAGCCGGGCTGCTTCCTGCCTCTTCGCAGATATCTGTACGGCGATTGGATTGTCTGCGTCAACGAATGGCCCTTCATCCTCGGCGGTGTTGATCCCTCGTAGGAAGAGCGTCTCCTTGTCTTGGCTCTTTCCTGAGGTTGTGAGGTTGTCCTTCGTCACTTTGTTGAGTTCTCTCGGTGACTTAAACCCCCCGTCGTACGTCTGCGGTCGCAGCGAAGCGAAGAGTTCCGGTTCCACCGTCGGCCGGGGCACGTAGAGCGGGTTGTAGAGGTCCAGCTTGAAGCTGATCGGCCGGCCGGCGATCAGCGCCATCTTCACGTTGGTCCAGTCCTCGTCGGTGGTGTTCTCGACGATGGCCCACGCCTGCAGGTAGGGTTTGCCGTCCTTGTCGAGCACGAGCCGATAGCTCGTCTTCCAGATGGGCGACTCTATGACGTAGCCGACCTTCACGCGGCGTTCGCCGTTGCCGCCGAAGTGGAGCTGCACCGACTTCTTCTGCGAATCGTGGGAAGTCGCGAGCACATCGAGGGCGCGCTTCAGTTCCGCTTCGAGCACCGGGTTCGCGAAGCGGACGCGCTGCACGTCCATCAGTTTGAGGCAGCGCAGCCCATCGCCCGTGAGGATGTTCAGCATCGCCGCATCGATCTGCGACGGGCCGACCGCGATCTTCTGCGTCTCGACGCCGACGATGGTGCCGCTCAAATTCCCCGGCTGATTCGTCGCACCGGGCTGCATGACCACGTCGATTTTCTCGCCGCGGGCCTGCGTCAGGATCTGCGCCAGCGTCGGTTGATCGTTGAGGTCGATGGCGAAGCTGCCGAGGGTGCGGGCCACCGGCTCCCGACCGGCGTAGCTGACGGCGCTGATGCGGCCGCCGTCGAGATCCTGCAGGCTCATCGACTTCAGCAGGTCGTTGATGTCGCTCTCGGGGAAGGTGAGATCGACGCGGGCTTCGTCGATGACCTTGCCGCTGCGGGTGAAGTGCCCGACGCCGGAGTTGAACATCACCACCTGCGTGATCGGCAGCGCCGCGGCCGGCTTCGGATCGCCCGCCGGCTTCGCATCGGCGCTCAGGAGGGCATCGGCCGAGAATCCGACCCCGACCGCCGCGGCGAGTGGCGCGGCCATCAACCAGCGGGAAAGGCGCATGACGGAACCTCGGGGATCGGCGACGGGTGGAACCGGAGATAGGACGATCCGGATCGCAGAAGTGGACAGCGCGCCCGGGGCGCATTCACTGCACGTAGGGGATCACCGCGGTGTAGGGCATCGCGAGGCGCAGGTCGCGGAGCTTCATCGGCGTGAACCGGCTGCCCGTGAGATCGACCGAGTAGAGGTGCTCGCGCAGATCGGAAATGGCGTTCAGGCTCTGCGCCGTGACCGGCGTGCGGGCCAGCGACAGCGTGGAGAGGTTCTTCAGCGCCGCGAACTCCTTCACGGCTTTGTCGGGCACCTTGGTGTCGTTGAGGTTCAGCGTGTAGAGGTTCGGAAACGCCGCGAGCTTCGCGGCGCTCTCGCCCACCGGGGTGTTCGCGAGGTTGAGGTCGCTCACGCCCTTCAGCTTCTCGGTCAGTTCGGTCAGTCCGACATCGCCGAACTTCGTGGCCGAGAGGTCGAGCACCGAGAGACCCGCGAAGTCGACGAGGTGCTTCGACGCCGCGGAGGTGATCGCCGTGCCGGCGAGTTGCAGCATCGAAAGCCCCTTCATCTCGGCGAGGGCGACCAGTCCGACATCGCTCACTTTCGTCCTCGAGAGGTTGAGCGAGTTCATCCGCTTCAGCGCCGTCAGCTCGCGCAGCCCGGCGTTGCCGACGGCGGTGCCGCCGAGGTCGAGGTCGGTGAGGTTCGTCAGGCCGCCGAGCGACTTCATCCCCGCGTCGGTCACCTTCGTGCGGTTGAGGTTCAGCGATCCGAGCGGAGCGCACGCGGCGAGGTTGGCCGCGCCGGCGTCGGTGAAGCCGGTGCCGTCGAGTTTGAGCGTGTAGAGCATCGGGCAGTCGGCGAGCGACTTCAATCCGGTTCCCGTGATCGCGGTATTGCTCGCATCGAGGATGCTGAGCTTCGGCAATTTCGGCAGCGCCGCGAGTCCCGCATCGGTGAGCGGGGCGCGCTCGAGCGTCAGCGACTGCAGCGCATCCAAGCCCGCCAGCCCTTTCAAGCCGGTGCCGGTCACGCGGGTCCGGCTCAGGTCGAGCGTCCGGAGCTTCTTCAATGTCGCCAAGTTCGGCAAGCCGCCGTCGCCGACGGTCGTATCCGCGAGATCGAGGGAGACCAAGTTCACGAGTTCGCCGACGGCTTTCATGTCCTCGTCGGCCACGCGGCTCCGGCTGAGGACGAGCGAGTTCAACTTCTTGAGCGAGCCGACGGCTTTGAAGCCGTCGCGCGACAGCAGCGTGCCGTGGACGGAGAGCGTCGTCAGCGGCAGGTCGGCGAGTTCCTTCAAGCCGGTGCCCTTGATGGAACCGGGGCCGATTTCCAGACTCGTCAGCCCCTCGCAGACGGCGAGCTGCTTCAGGCCCGCATCGGTGACGGCCGTGCCGGCGAAGGCGACGCTCGACAGGTACTTGAACCCGGCGAGCGGCTTCGCCAGCGCTTTGAGCGCGGCGTCGTTCACCTTCGCAGAGCTGAAATCGATGCGGATGACGGGGAGATCCGGGTTCTTGGCGCCGCGGGCGAGATCCTTGCGATCCTTCATCGCCGGCGCCGGCGCGACGCCGGGTCGCCGAGCGAGGGCGTAACCGCGCCCGACGGTGCCGCCGGCCTTCTCGACCGCCGCGACGGCGGTCTCGTCTTCTTTGTAGGTGGGGTCTTCCGCCGGGGCGCCGGTGCCCGCAGATGCGAGGAGGGCGAGTGCGAGCAGCGTGCGGAGGAGCATGGGGACGTTCTGCTTTCCGGTTCCCCCTCTCCGCTTCGGAGAGGGGGTTAGGGCGTGAGGTCTGGCCTGATGATATGAGCGGCCATCATCGTCATACGGGAAGACCTCACCCCCCGGCCCCCTCTCCGAAGCGGAGAGGGGGAGAGAGAATCACGCCAGGATCTCCTTCACCACACGGCCGTGGACGTCCGTGAGCCGGAAGTCCCGACCGCTGTAGCGGTAGGTCAGCTTCTCGTGGTCGATGCCCATGAGGTGCAGGATCGTCGCGTGCAGGTCGTGGACGTGGACCTTGTTCTCCACGGCGGCGAAA
>JAYVTJ010000950.1:0-6735 GCA_043774415.1 Fimbriiglobus sp.
CTCCACGGTGCGGGCCTCGGGCCGGACCTTCGCCGGCGGGTCGCCGGCGATCATCATCACCGGCACCGCGAGCGCCGGCGCATCCGACATCGCAGTGCAGGACAGCGGCGTCGTCGGTTCGATGTTCGGCGCCGGTCCGGTGTCCTTCATCGCGGACTCGGTGAACATCGGCACGGGAGTCGCAACCGCGGCGGGCACGGTGCTCGCCTCCACCTTCGGCGTCCGGACGCGCACGGCCGGTCGCGCCATCGACCTCGGCGGCACCGATTCGGCCACGGCCCTCGGGCTGACGTCCGCCGAACTCAACCGGGTCACGGCGTCGCGCATCGACATCGGCACCCGGACGGGGGGCATCACGGTCTCGTCCGACATCGTCGGCCCCGCGGATACGAGCTTCGCCCTCGGCGCCGATGGGGACACCGGGAACATCAAGTTCCTCGGCGGCTTCACCCTGACCCCCGGACGGACCGCACCCACCCTGACGCTGAAAGCGCCGGGCGGTGGGTTGATCCAGCCGCTCCGCAGCGGCGCCGACATCACCGGCGCCACGACCCTCGCCCCGTCGTCCACCTTGGCCGTCGATATCAACGGCACGGTTCCCAACACCGGCTATTCGCGTCTGGTCGTCGCCGGCACCCTCGGCGTAGCGGATGCATTGCTGAAGCTCACCGGCACGTACGCGCCCGTCGTCGGCGACACGTTCGCCATCGTCTCGTCGAGCGCGCTCACCGGCACCTTCCGGAACTTGGCCCAAGACGCCACCCTCATCTTCAACGGCCGCACCCTGCGGGTCAATTACACCGCCACCGGCGTCGTGCTGACCGTACTCGACACTACGGTGGTGCCCCCGCCGCCGGCTCCGGTCCATCTGTCGGCCGTCTCGTTCGGCCCGCACGTGATCGCCTACGACGAGGACGGCTCGGTCCGATTCACCCTGTCGGAACCCTACGCCGGCTATTTATTAGGAAGCATCACCGTGGCCGTCGGCGATGTCACCGGCGACGGAATCGACGACGTCGTCACCGGGGCCGGGCCGGAGAGCAGCGGGGGTCATGTCAAGGTGTTCGACGGCCGCGACGGACGCGAGATCACGCGGTTGAGCTTCTTCGCCTATCCGGGCTTCCTGGGCGGGGTCAACGTGGCCGTCGGCGACATCACCGGCGACGGCAAGGCCGACATCATCACCGGGGCGGGGCCGGGGGCAGGGCCGCACGTCCGGGTGTTCAATCCCGCAACCTTGGAGACCGATGATCACGGCAACGTCACGCGGGGCGAACTGCTGAGCTTCTTCGCGTACGGCCAAGCGTTCGACGGCGGGGTCACTGTCGCGGCCGGCGATGTGCTCGGCAAGGGCTACGCCCAGATCATCACCGGGGCGGGGCCGGGGGCCGGGCCGCACGTCCGCGTGTTCGATCCCGCGACGCTGACGACGGACGATCTGGGGAACGTCCTCGACGGCGAGATCCAGAGCTTCTACGCCTTCGATATAAAGTTCACGGGCGGGGTCAGCGTGGCGGGCGGCGGAGCCGGCGCGCCGGGCGACAACGGGCGGATCTTCGTCGGGGCCGGGAAGGATCGGGATCCGCCGGCGAATGCGGACGAGAGCGGACACGTCCGCGAGTTCGCGTTCGACGGGGTCGTGCGGCCGGACTTCGTGCCCTACGTCGGGTTCCACGACGCGGTGCGGGTCGCGCTGAACCGCCGCAGCGTCGGGAGCCGCACCTTCCGCACCCTCGAGACGGGCGGCCTGACGGACTTCCGCGTGTTCGACCGCGATGCGCCGAGCCATCCCGAATTGCTGCCGCGGCCTCCCATCGTCGGCGTGGCGGTCGGAGATCTGGTTTACGTCGGGTAGCGGTCGATCGAACTGTTTTGTAGGTCGTGGTCGAGGCTTGGCGAGGCCCGACACCGATGACGCAGGCCACCGATGTCGGGCCTCGATGACTCGACCCGACCTACAAAACAGTCGCGACGATTCCGGTCGGCGTGGACGGCCTTCCCGCAGGCCATCACTCGCCCAGCACCGAATGCACCAGGCCGTAGAGTTCCTGCGTGACGAACGGCTTGCGCAGGAACCCGGCCAAGCCCTTGCCCGCGAAGCCGGCCGTCGCCTCTTCCCGATTGAATCCGCTCGTCAGGATCACCGTCACATCGGGGCGCAGTTGCCGCAGCTCGCGGAACGTCGGTTCGCCGCCGAGGCGCGGCATCGTGAGGTCGAGGATCACGAGGGCGATCCGGTCGCCGAGGGCGCGGAACCGCTCGATTCCCTCGAGGCCGTCGGCGGCGAGTTCGACCCGGAAGCCGGTCGCTTCGAGCGCCTTCCGGGCGAAGATGCGGATGTCCTCTTCGTCGTCGACCACGAGGATCAGGCGATCCCGTCCGAATGGCTCCGAGACCGCCTCCGTGCGGACGGCGGGCCGCGAGACGCCGTCGCCGATCGGGAAGAGCACTTTGAACGTCGTCCCCTGGCCGACCCGCGAGTAGACCTTGATCGCGCCGCGATGCCCGCGGAGGATGCCCTGCACGGCGGCGAGGCCGAGTCCGCGGCCCGTGAACTTGGTCGTGAAGAACGGCTCGAAGATGCGGGCGATGGTGGCGTCGTCCATGCCCGAGCCGGTGTCCGACACTTCGAGGTAGACGAAGCGGCCGGGCGTGAGTTCGCGGAGGAGGTCGAGGGCGCTCAGGTACTTGGCGTCGGCGTCGATGATGCTCGTGGTGAGGGTGATGACGCCGCTGCGCTCGCCGATGGCGTCCGAAGCGTTCGTGATGAGGTTCATCACGACCTGCCGGACCTGCGTGGCGTCGCCCAGGATCGTCGGCAACTCGGGTGCGAGATGGAACTTCAGCACCGACTTCTTCGAGATGACCGTTCCCAGCAGTTGCCCCATTTCCTGCACGAGGGCGTTGAGCGCAATCGGCTCGACGACGAAGCGGCCCCGGCCCGAGTAGGCGAGCATCTGCTGGCACAGCTCGGCGGCGCGGCTGCCGGCGCGGTCGATGTGCCTGAGGTAATCCTGGCCGACGGCGTTCGGCGGGAGCTGCATCCGCAGCAGGCTGGCGTAGCCGAGCACGCTCGTGAGGAGGTTGTTGAAGTCGTGGGCGATGCCGCCGGCGAGGACGCCGAGGCTCTCGAGCTTCTGCGATTTGAGGAGCTGCGCCTCCATCTCGCTGCGCTCGCGCTGGAGGTCGGCGAAGGCGGCGAGCTTGGAGCGTTCGGCCCGCTCGCGTTCGATTTCGGTGAGGTCGATGCCGATGCCGGCGACGTGCGGTCGGCCCGCTTGATCCCGGAAGGGGAATTTCATGGTCATCCAGACGCGCTCGCCGCCGTCGGGGCCGGGCGCGTGCTCGGTGAACTGGCGGAACCGGCCGGTCGCCAGCACCTCCTGATCGTTGGCGCGCACCGTCGAGGCCGTGAGGAGCGGGAAGATGTCCGAGTCGGTTTTCCCGAGCCAGGCGTCGGAGGTGATTTCGTGGGAGTCCGCGAGCGCCCGGTTCACGAAGACGTAGCGTCCGTCGGCATCTTTCAGCCAGGCCCCGAAGGGCGACTGCGCCATGAATTCGTACATGCGCTCTTCGCGGTTCTGCTCCTCGATCTGGGCCTGCTTCAAAGCCGTGATCTCGGTCGTGTAGCCGATCGCGCCGCTGACTTTGCCTTCGGCGTCGAACTCGGGGACGGCGTGATTCTGGAACCAGCGCCTCCCGGTGGGGAAGTCGAGGGACCACTCGAAGTGGACCGGTTCGCCTGTCCGGATCAGGGTCCGATACCGCTCGATTTGGAAGGCGGCATTCTCGGGCGTGTGCCCGATCTCGAAGAGCGTTTTGCCGAGGACCGTTTCCGGGGGAAAGCCCATATCGGTGGCCAGCGCGCGGCTGACGTAGCCGATGCGCAGGTCGAGGTCGAGGCGGAAGATCGCGATCGGGAGCCGGTCGAGCGCATCGAGCGGGAGAGTTCGCGCGGGCATGATTCGGGTGCCTCCAGTTCTGGGAGTACCTTCGAACGGAAAGTCGGCGGGCGCTGCGAGTCTAGCATCCGCCCGGTCCGCCGCGGCGCCGAAATATCGGCGGCAAAATTCCGACCTACCGACATTTCGCCGCTACTGCGTTCGTGTACACTACCCTTCCTTCCCCCATCGCGGGCGGAAGACCCCACTTTCCCACCCTGCAGGATCACGCGAATGGCCGCCCCGAAAGACAACCGCGAGCTGAAGTCGGCTCTGAATCAAATCCAAAAGGAATTCGGCGAGGGGGCCATCATGTCCCTCGGCGATGTCGCGTCCCAGGAGATCGAAGGCATCAGCAGCGGCTCCATCGGCCTCGACATCGCCCTCGGCGGCAAAGGTCTGCCGCGCGGCCGCATCATCGAGATCTACGGCGCCGAAAGCTCCGGCAAAACGACCATCGCCCTGCACGCCGCGGCGAACGTCCAGAAGGCCGGCGGCGTGGTGGCGTACATCGACGCCGAACATGCCCTCGACCCGACTTGGGCCAAGAAACTCGGCGTCGATCTCGAATCGCTCCTCGTGAGTCAGCCGAGCTACGGCGAAGAGGCGCTTCGGATCGCCGAGATGCTCGTGAAGTCCAACTCCGTGGACCTCATCGTCATCGACTCCGTGGCCGCGCTCGTACCCAAGAACGAGTTGAACAACGACATCGGCGAGCCGAGCATGGGGATGCAGGCCCGCCTCATGAGCCAGGCCCTCCGCGTGCTCAATCCGTCGCTGAGCAAGACGCGGACGTGCATCATCTTCATCAACCAGATCCGCCAAAAGATCGGCGTGATGTACGGCAACCCCGAAACGACGACGGGCGGTTTGGCTCTCAAGTTCTACGCCTCGGTGCGGCTCGAAGTCCGGCCGACGACGAACGCCCTCAAGAACGACAGCGGCGACACGATCGGCAAAGAGGTGAAGGTGAAGGTGGTGAAGAACAAGATCGCGCCGCCCTTCCGCACGGCCGAGTTCTTCATCATGTACGACCGCGGTATCGACTTCGAGGCCGAGATGATCAAGCTCGCCGTCGAAAGCGAGATCGTGACGAAGAACGGCTCGTTCTTCAGCTACAAGGAGCAGCGGCTCGGGCAGGGCAGCGACAACTCGGGCAAGTTCCTCCGCGAGAACACGGCCGTGCGCGACGCGATCGGTCAGGAGCTGTTCGACGCGCACACGGTGAAGATGTCCGGGGTGCCGCCCAAGGCGGAGGCGGAAGAAGGTGAAGCGGAGGCGCTGCCGGAGGCTCCGGCGCCGAAAAAGCGCGGGAGGGGTGCGGAGAAGTCGGCGGAGTGAGGGAGCGTGCTGGGTTAGCCCGACGCGCCAGCGAGGAAGCGGTAATTTCTCGCTGGCGCGTCGGGCTGATAAAACACAAGCGGTGGCGGTGGTGGATGATCTGCAATTGTAAAACTCCGGCTGAGCCTCGCCGTCGCCGCGGCGAGGCCTTTCTCATTACGGTGGATTTCAAAGACCGCATCCCCGGCCTTCACCGCCTCGCCCGGCTTCTTCAGGACGAGGATGCCGACGGAAGGATCAATTCGATCTTCGGCCTTCACCCGGCCGGCGCCGAGTTCGAGCGCCGCAATCCCCACTTGCTCGGCATCGATCTCGGCGATGACGCCCGATTCCTCCGCAGCGATCACACTCCGCGAACGGGCCTGCGGAAGCCGGGCGGGGTCGTCGATGACGCGGGGATCTCCCCCTTGGGCCGCGATCAGTTCACGGAACTTTTCGAGGGCCTCACCGGAATCGAGGGCTTTCCGCGCCCGCTCCGCACCATCCGGGATACCGGCTTGATCGAGCATCGCCGCCGCGAAGTACACGCAGAGTTCCCGCAGATCATCCGGCCCCCGGCCTTTCAAAGCCTCGATGCTTTCAACCACTTCGAGCGCATTGCCCACGGCCCGGCCCAGCGGAGCGTCCATATTCGTGATGATCGCCTGGACCTTCAAACCGTTCAGCTCGCCGACGCGGGTGATCGACTGCGCCAGCTCCCGCGCCTGCGGCAGGGTCTTCATGAACGCCCCGCGACCGCACTTCACGTCCATCACGAGGCCGGAGATCCCCTCCGCGAGCTTCTTGCTGAGGATCGACGCCGTGATGAGCGGGATGCTCTCGACGGTGCCCGTGACATCGCGGAGGGCGTAGAGCTTCTTGTCGGCCGGAGCGACCTCGGCCGTCTGGCCGATCATCGCGACGCCGACTTTTCGGAGGGTCGCTTTGAACTCGGCTTCGCTCAGATTGACGCGGAATCCGGGGATCGCTTCGAGTTTGTCGAGGGTGCCGCCGGTGTGCCCCAGGCCACGGCCGGACATCATCGGCACGACGGCCCCGCACGCCGCGACGAGCGGGGCGAGCACGAGCGAGACCTTGTCGCCGACGCCGCCGGTACTGTGCTTGTCGACCTTGATGCCGGGGATCGCGGAGAGGTCGAAGACGGTCCCGGAGTCGGCCATGGCGCGGGTGAGCGTCGCGGTTTCGGCGGGCGTCATGCCACGGATGCAGATGGCCATGAGCAGTGCGGAGAGTTGGTAGTCGGGCCAGGTGCCGTGGGCCGCGGCGTTCACGAATTCGCGGATCTCGGCGTCCGAGAGTTCGTGGCCGTCGCGCTTCTTGCGGATGAGTTCCACAGCCAACATGGTGCCGCTCCGGGTGAGCTGTCACGATATGTAGAATCATGATCGACCGTAGGGCGGGTGGAGTCTTCGGAACCCGCCGTTGTCCAGACGTGGCGCGGCGGGTTCCGAAG
>JAYVTJ010000951.1:0-5102 GCA_043774415.1 Fimbriiglobus sp.
CGATATCGGCGGCGATCACCAGCGCATCCATACGCAGGAGTCCCGATTTTCGGCCGTCACCTTCAAGCCGCTGCTGCTCCCGATCTGGGTTGCCGTCTACCGGTACCATGACAAGACGTTCCAGATTCTGGTCAACGGCCGCAGCGGGAAGGTGACGGGCTACCGCCCCTGGAGCAAGTGGAAGATCGCCCGGCTGGTGGGGCTGATCCTGCTGGCGATCATCTCGGTGATCGTGCTCGTGAGCGTGCTCGGGAAGAAGTGAAGACCCGGCGAGCCGGCCCGCGTGAGCGGCCGGAGTACCGTTCGAAAACTCCGGCAGCTCACGCAAGCCGGCTCACCGGAACCTTCTTTATGACTCAATGATAATGGAGTCGTCCGGTGCCAACACCACAGATCGCATCAGCCACCTCACGGAGCAAAAGATCAATCAGTTCATCAACATCCGATCCACGATTACGGGAAAGGAACGCCACGCGGTAGTGGCCCGGTTCTGGCAAGAGACCAACGTCGAGTAATTCGTCCTCGCATTCCCAAAGCACATCCGGCAATTCTTGAACACTCACTCCGATCCGAACTCCTCTCGAATTGAATTCCCAAACCCGGCCTTTGCGCGTGCGGGTCAAACTCTCGGATCGGAGGTCGAGCACCCTGTCGATCGTGACCAAATCTTCTTCTTTGAGCGGAGAGCGACTGTAAACCGATCCACCCGTGATTGTGGACATCAATCAGCCTCCACTTGGTACGCTTGCGTTGATTGGAACACAACTCGTTGCCGCGGTAGGTCGTACCGATACTCCGCGTCTGATTTCGGTCGTTTCAGTCGTTTCAGTCGTTCCAATTCGGGGGGTAGGGAGAACGACCGAAACTGAAATCAAAGCTGCTACTCATGCAAGTCCATTCCACTTCCGCAGGCCCCACTCGGCCGAGAGCAGCAACAGAATCACGACCAGAGTCCACCAGGATTGGCGGACGGGGCGGACCGTGCGGTGCTCGACCGTCGCGGTTTGCGTCTGCAATCGCTCGACCAACTCATCGAGCGTTTCGGGCGTGTAGACCTTGCCGCCGGTCACGGTCGCCAATTCTTCGAGCAGCGGGTAGTCCGCGGAGAGTTCCAGCAGTTCTTCCCCATCGGCCGGCAGCACTTCGAAGAGCGACCGCAACTTTCCCGCGCGGCCGTCGGTACCGACGGGGCCTTGCAGTTGATCGGCCCACTCGGGGATATCGAGTTCGATCGCGTACTTGCCGGGCACGAGATCCTTCACGGCGCCCGTCAGATCGCGCGGTCGGCCTTCGGGTTGCGAGAACGGCACGAGTCGGATCATGCGCTCAGCTTCGCCCGGCTTCTCGGGCAGCTTCACGTAGCGGGCGCCCTTGAGCGAATCGGGCCCGAGCTTCTTCACGGCATCGGTCGCGCGGACGATCACTTCGATTTCCTGACCGGGGCGGAACGTCGGCTCGCGGGTGCCGAATCGGATCGTGCCGGCGGCGTTCGATGTCGGCAGCAGTCGGTCGGATGCGGCCCACTGGGCCACCTGGCCCCAGAAGCGGTGATGGTAAGTGTCGCCGGCTTTGTAGCGCCAGCGCCAAGTGGAATCGATGCCGAGGAAAAGCACGCGGCCGAAGCCGTAATTCTGTCGCACGAACACCGGTTGGCCGACGGCCGTGGCGAGCGTCTCGGCGCCGTCCTTCGCTTCGCCGGTGATGGCCCAATAGTGCGGCGGGAAGCGCTCCCACTTTGCGAGACTCTCGGTGCCGGTGTCGCCCATTTGCAGGAACCAACTCCGCTGCCCCTCGGTTGTCAGTGAGAACGGGAAGCCGCGCTTGTCGTCGAGCACTTTGGGATTCTTGATCGGCAGCAACTTGCGCATCGGGTCATCGTCACCACCGAGGAGAGCCATGGGCATCGAGCGCTTCCCGGCCACGAAGACGACCGTGCCCCCCGCCTCGGCGACGTACTTCTCCAACCGCGCCCGTTTGGATGGCGGGAACTGATCGGGCTCGACATCGCCGACGACGATGCAGTCGTAGCCGGTCAGCCCATCGGCGTCGTCGGGCATCGTGCGGGCCGGGATGCCGGACTTGCGCAGCGATTCGTCGTTCGACTTCGTGACGCGCGGCTGACGGAAGACGACGCTGCGCACATCCATGTTCTCATCACGGCCGAGGGCCGTGTGCAGGTAGTGGAACTCCCAGCGGGCTTCGCCGTCGATGATCAGCACGCGGGCGCGATCCTTCACCACATTCACGCGGGCGATCTTCGAGTTGTTCTCCGGGAAGCGATCCTCCTTCGCCTTCGATGTCGCGGTCACTTTTAGAGTCTGCGGCCCCGGCGAATCCATCTTCGCCTTCAACACAACGGGGTAAGTTTGATCGGTGCCGTTGTGCTGAATCGTCTCGACGATCGGATCACGCGGTTCGCCCTTCTCGTTCTGCGGCTGCTCCATCGTCACGGTAATCGGGCCGGCGGGCCAACCGGTCACTCGCACGGCAACCTCGACGGGGACGGTACTCCCTTTGAAGACCGTCGCGGCCTGCGCCTTCGCCGTGACGATCGAAATATCGGGCGGAGCGATCTTCGGAGCCATGACGACGGGGTAGATCGGCACACCCCGGGCCGCAAGTTCGCCAGCACGCTTCTGCGGCGATTCGCCCCAAGTGTGCCGGCCGTCGGTGAGAAGGATGACACCCAAGACCTTGGCCGGATCGTTTGACGATTCGCCGACGCGGGCCAGCGGCAGCTTGAGGTCGGTGAGCGTCGCCGGGTGCGTGCTCGGCGGCTTCGAGTGAGGGCGAGTCGAATCGAGAGCGGTCGCGAGCCGGGCGGGGTCGGTCGAAAGCCCGACGGCGCTCTGATCGTAGCCGAGGAATTCAACGGCGTGCTTCGCTTTCAGCCGGTCGAGCAGCGATTGCCCCGCGGGCGTCAGCACCCGCTCGGCTTGAGCGAGGCGTGTCGAATCATCGACGCGCTTGAGGATACTCTCGAAGCGGGCATTCTTCGTTCGCCCATCGGCCGTGTCGGCAAAGCTCGGCGCACCGCCGGCTTGGGCTTCGGCGATCCAATCGTCCACTTCGCGATCGCTGCTGATTTCGTGGGCCAGCCCGAGGTGCTTGGCGAGGAGGAGCTTTTCCGCGATAGGGCGGTGCGGGTCCGTGACGCGCATGCTATCCGATGTATCCACGGCGACGATCACGCGACCGGTGACTTCTCCGCGCCGGACCTTGGCGACCTGCGGCTCGAAGAACAGCGCGATGAGGACGACGGCAACGGTAGTCAATCGCAGTGCGAGCAGCACGAGCGCAACGCGGAAGGGGACGAGCCGCAGTTCGAATCGGGAGAGCAGAACGAGAAGCCCCGCAATCGCCAGCGGGATGGCGAAAACGAGGCCGTAGCGGAGGGCGCCCGGCCAGCCGGGGAAGGGCCATGCGAGTTCGAGCGCCGCATCGGTGGCCGGGATGATGAGCATCTGATGGAAGTGGTCGGTGGTCAGTGGGTAGTGGTCAGAACGCAACAAAAACCTTCTTATCTATCCACTAACTACTACCCACCGACCACTGTTCCCTACTTCTTGGCCATCTCCGCTTCCTTCACGAGATCTTCGATGGCCTTGTCGATCTTGTCGTTGCCGGGGCTGCCGATCCACTTGTGGCGGATGACGCCCATGTGATCGAGCACGTAGATGGTGGGGAACGCGCGGACGCGGTACTTCTTCAGGACGGGGTTGTCCTTGCCGCTGTCCCACCAGTGCGTCCACGGCATCGGCTCCTTCTCGAGGAACTCGGTGAGCGTCGCCTTCTCGGTATCGACGCTGACGCTGATGAGCGAGAAAGGCTTCTTCTCCATGGCCTTCACCAGGTCGCGTTCGTGCGGGATCATCGCCCGGCAGGGCGGGCACCAGGTCGCCCAGATGTCGAGCATCACGACCTTCCCTTTGCATTCGGAGAGCTTCACCTTCTTGCCGTCGAGCGCAAGTGTCTCGAGTTCCGGAGCCGGCTGGCCGACGGTGAGGAACTTGATCGCTCGGATGGTCTCGAGTTGGATCGCGGCTTCCTTCGCCACGGTGCTGGTGCCAACCTTTGCGGCGGGGGCTTCGGCGGTCGCTTTTTCCAGATAAGCGGTCGCGGCGGCGATCGCTTCGTCCACTTTCTTGGCCTCGTCGCCGTCGTCGATCGCTTCGGCGGCCATCGTGCCGAGGGAGAGCAGGCAGAGGGCTTTCACTTCCTTGTCTGTCGATTTCTCGGCCGCGGCGACGAGGAACTTCTTCCCCGCCGGGCCGGCTTTGCCGATCATCGGAAGGAGGGCTTTCAACTTCGGATTGCCCGAGTGATGCTCGGCGACGATGCCGACGGCCGCTTCCATCTCCTTGCCGGCGCCGTACGGCCCGGCCTTCTCGATGACGAACAGAGCCGCCGCGAACCCGGCCGCATCCTTCGGATCGTCGGTCGCGATCTCCATCGCCGACTGCGATGAGATGATCGCCTGCTCTTTCATCTCGACTTGAATCCCGCTGCGATCGCCGTCCGAGGGCGCGCGGGCGAGCCGCTTCTTGAGATCGACCATCTCTTCGTCGAAGCGCCCCTGGAGTTTCGCGAGCCGATCGAGTCGCTCGGCCGCCGCTTCGGCGGGGTCGGGCTTCTTGTCGTCGGCGAAGGCGACGAGCAGTCCGAAGGTCAGGCAGACTGCGGAAAAGCACAAGCGCATCGGCCGGCTCCTGGGGGGTGATTCCATCGGGTTCAGCGGTCGCCGCGACGACTCAAAGCACGAGTGTACCAAGTTTCGAGGGCGAGGAAACCGAGCAGGAGCACGAGCAGCATCCACCAGAGTTCTCGGACGATAGGAGCTTCTTCCGCCGCGCTTGCGATCTCACTCGGATCCGCGATGTATTGCAAGTGCGGAAGGTGCTTCCGCACGCGTTCGCGGTCTTCATCGGTGCAAGGTGTCAGCGACGATTCGTTCGGATCGGGGCGGACGCAGTAGTACGTGGTGCGGCCGGAAGGGGAAACGACGCGGTAGGCTCCGGCGAGCGAAGTTCCATCGAGAACTGCGGGCCAAGCAGAGCAGGGGATGGAACGGATCGGCCCCGAAGGTGGATGAACGGTGACGA
>JAYVTJ010000952.1:0-2505 GCA_043774415.1 Fimbriiglobus sp.
ATCCCCGCGCCGCGCTCTACGGAAGAGTGCCTTATTCCATCCGCGGGATCGCGGAGTATTGGTCATGCATCAAGAACGATGGCCGGCCGCAATACGGAACAGCGCTCTATGGAATCGACACGCCGGACGATTCGACCCAATCGGGCCACCGCGAACGACCCCACGACGATCACACCGATGCCGAAGCGGCCATTGCGGCTCGACGCTCCGGCACCGGTTGCTCCCTCTGCGATTGAGCCGACACGGACGGTCGGCCTCCACGGTCCGAACGTGACCGCGGAAGGGCAGACCGTTGCGATGCCGCGCATCGGCGATCTCTTCCTCGGATTCAAGATCGTGGACAAGCTCGGCGAAGGGGGCTTCGGCTCCGTCTTTCTCGCGGAGCAGCTCGGCTTGGCCGCGCGGCCCGTGGCCCTCAAATTCACGAGCCGGCCGAACCACGAGCCGGAGCGGCTGGCCAGCCTCCAGCACACGAACATCGTGCCGGTTTACTCCGTGCACACGATGCCGCCGATCCAAGTGCTCTGCATGCCGTACCTCGGCCGTCAGACGCTGCACGATGTGCTGCAGCTCGTGACCGAAACGAAGATGCTCCCCGCGACGGGCGCGGCCCTGCTGAGCACGCTCGACGCGCTGAAGCCGGACACGCGGAAAGCGTCCAAGTCGAAATCGACCGATCCGTCGAAGGGGGCCGAGAGCGGCAAGCACGAGGTTCCGCGGCCGCAGCCCGCCCGCGAACTCCTCTGCCGGTTGTCGTTCCCCGATTCGGTCGCCTGGCTCTTCACACGATTGGCGGAGGCGCTCGCCCACGCGCACGACCGCGGCATCCTGCACTTGGACCTGAAGCCGAGCAACGTGCTCATCACGGACGACGGCGTGCCGATGATCCTCGACTTCGGCTTGGCCCACGACCTCCGCACCGGCGAGTACGACCAGACCGGCGGCACCCTGCGGTACATGGCCCCCGAGCAGCTCGAGGCCTACGCCGCCCGGCGCGCCGCTGCGCCCGATGCCCGCATGGATCTCTACTCGCTCGGCGTCATGTTCTTCGAACTCCTCACGGGGCAGCACCCGTTCGAGCGGGCGATGGGGCCGGGCCTCTCCATGCCGGCGTTCCTCGAAGCCCGCCGCAGCTTCGCGCCGCGCCTGCGCACGCTGAATCCGAAGATTGAACCGGCCATCGAAGCCATCGTGCTCAAGCTCCTCGAACCGGATGTCGAGCGCCGCTACCGCTCCGCGGCGGAACTGCTCACCGATCTCACGCTCCACCGCGAGAACCGGCCGCTGAAGTTCACGCGGAATCCGTCCTTCGTGGAGCGGCTGCGCAAGTACCGCCGCCGCCATCCGGTGCTGGCGGTGCTGGCCGTCGCCGTCGCGCTGGGCCTCACGACCTTCGGCGCCGCGGGGGCCGCGATCCGCGAGGCCCGGCAGCGCACGGGGGTCGAAGCGTCGCTGAAGGCCAACCGGCTCGACGGCAACCTCGCCGGGCTGCGCATCGATCTCACGACGCTCGCCCGTCCGAAAACGCGAGCCGAAGCGCTGACCCGTTCGGAAGCGTGGTTCGAGCACTACGGCGTGACCGCCGATTCCAAATGGCGCGAGCAGTTGGCTGTGCGCCGACTCTCCGGAGCGGAGCGAGATCGCCTGACGCAGGAACTCGGCGAACTCGCCCTTCTGAGCGCGAACGCCGAGCGCATGAACGCGAACGGCAAAGAGGACGACGCGAAGACCACCGCGCTGCAGCGGGCGCTCAAGTGGAACCGCACGGCGCAGAACTGCTACGAGGGCTACGAGGTGCCGCTGGCCGTCCGCGAGCAGCGCGTCCGCCTGGCCGCCGACCTTGGGCAACCCGATCTCGCCGACGAACTCGAGGTCGCCAACTGCAAAAAGGAAGGCGCGCTCGAATACTATCTCCGGGGCTGGACGCTGCTGGCCGATGGCAAGTACCGCACCGCGGCGGAGTCGCTCGAAACGCTCGTGGACAAGGATGCGGGGCACGCCGCGGGGCAGTTCGCCCTGGGCGTCGCCTACCAGTACCTCGGGCGCTACACCGAAGCGGCCGAGCGCTACCAACTCGCCAAAGCGTTCAGTCCGAGTGACTTCCGACCCGCGTTCAACCGCGGCACCGTGCTCGGCGTGATGGGGAAACTCAAAGAAGCCGAGAAAGAGTTTGCGATCGCCATCGACCGCGAGCCGAAGGAACCGTCGTCGTACTACCACCGCGCCCTCGTCCGCCATCGGCTCGGCCGATTCGACGAGGCCGCCGCCGACGCCACGCGGGCGCTCGAACTCGGGGAACCGGCCTTCCGGACACTCCACTTGCGGGCCAGCATCCTGAGCGGCCGCAAGCCCGATGAGGCCGCACGCGACCTCGCGGCCGCCGCGAAACTCGAACCGCGGGACGAGGCCGACTACGTGACGCAGGGCCTCTCGAAGCTGGCGAAGGATCCGGCCGGCGCACTCGCGGATTACGCCAAGGCCGCGGAGTTGAATCCGCGCTACCTC
>JAYVTJ010000953.1:0-3992 GCA_043774415.1 Fimbriiglobus sp.
CGCCACGGCGTCCGAAGCTGTGAAGGCCGGAACCGTCTTCACGACGCACACGCCGGTGCCCGCCGGGAACGACGTCTTCCCGCCCGCGCTCATGGACCAGTACTTCGGCGACTACTACCGCCAACTCGGCTTGGACCGCGGAGCGTTCTTCGCGCTCGGCCGGCAGAACCCGGCGGACGACGCGGAACCGTTCGGGATGACGGTGCTTGCGATCAAGATGGCGAACTCGAGCAACGGCGTGAGCAAGCTCCACGGCACGGTGTCGCGGAAGATGTGGAATGCCATCTGGCCGACGCTCGCCAGCGTCGAGGTGCCGATCACGTCGATCACCAACGGCATCCACACGCAGAGCTGGATTTCCCCCGAGATGGGCCAGCTCTACGACCGTTACCTGCACGTCGAATGGCAGGCGAAGCCGACCGATCACGCGGTCTGGACGAAGCTGGATGCCGTGCCGGACAGCGAACTCTGGCGGACGCACGAAAAGTGCCGGACGCGGCTGATCGCCTTTGCGCGGTCGCGGCTCAAGGCCCAGCTAAAGCGGCGCGGCGCACCGCCATCCGAAGTCGCGGCCGCGGAAGAGGCGCTCGATCCCGAATCGCTCACCATCGGCTTCGCCCGACGCTTCGCAACCTACAAGCGCGGCGATCTCGTCTTCCGCGATGCGGCCCGACTCGCGGCCATCGTCAACAGCACGACGCGGCCGGTGCAGTTCGTCTTTGCCGGCAAGGCGCACCCGAAGGATGTGGGGGGCAAGGAGCTGATCCAGCGCGTCGTGCAGAGCGCCCGGCTGCCCGAGTTCCGCAAGCGCGTCGTCTTCATCGAAGACTACGACATGAACGTCGCGCGGCACATGGTCCACGGGGTGGACATCTGGCTCAACAACCCGCGCCGACCGCTCGAAGCTTCGGGCACGAGCGGGATGAAGATCGCGGTCAACGGCGGGCTGAACCTGTCGATCCTCGACGGCTGGTGGGTCGAAGGGCACGAACTCGCCCCCGACAACGGCTGGCCCATCGGCGGCGGCGAGGAGTACACCGACCTGAAGTATCAGGACGAAGTCGAGAGCCGGCTTCTGTACGAACTGCTCGAGCGCGACATCGCCCCGGCGTTCTACAATCGCGACGCCGACGGGTTGCCGCGCGAGTGGATCCGCCGGATGAAGAAGGCGATCTCCACGCTCGTGCCGGTGTTCAACACGAACCGCATGGTCGAGGAGTATCTGGAGCGCTGCTACCGCCCGGCCCACCTCCGCGAAGCCAAGCTCACGGAGTCGCAGCTCGCCCCCGCGATCGAACTGGCGAACTGGCGCAAGCGTCTGGGCGCGGCGTGGTCGGACGTGCGCGTCGAGACGGTGGAGGCGCCGACGGGGCAGACGCTCTGGGTCGGCAAAGACTTCCCGGTGAAGGTGAAGGTGAACCTCGGCTCGATCCGCCCGGACGAGGTCGACGTTCAGCTCTATTACGGGCTGGTCGATAACCGGGGCGAGATCGCCGCCCCCGAAACCGCTTCGCTCCGCGCTGCGGCGTCGGCGGATTCTTCCGCCGCGACGCTCTTCACCGGCTCGGTGCCGTGCAAGTCGAGCGGGCAGTTCGGCTTCAGCGTCCGCGTGCTGCCGAAGCACATGAACCTGCCGAACGCGGTCGAACCGGGATTGGTGACGTGGGGCTGACAAATGTCACTTCGGTTCGCCGTCTTTCGTCAGCGAGCGGAACAGTGCGATATCGGCCGGGTGGACCGACTGCTCCTTCAGCCCCTTGGACTTCGCTTTTCGGAACGTCTCGGCCGCTTCATCTTTCCGCGGCGGCGTCTGGCCCTGCATCGCGAGAGCGAGATGGAAGTATCGCAGCGGGGTCTTCTCCTGCGCGAGCGCCTGGAGCAAATCGCGTTCGGCCGCTTCGAACTGCCGGGCGGCGATCTTGATCCGCGCCCGCGTGTCGAGCAGTTCGCCGGTCAGCCCGACTTCGCGGACCGCGAGTGCCAGCAGCTCGGCGGCGCGCTCGGCTTTCCGCGGATCGGCGGCCAGCAGCCACGCGAGGTTGTTCAGCGCGACGACGTTCCGCTCCTCGAGGGCCAGCACCGCTTCGTAGGCTTTCTCGGCCCCCGCCGAATTCCCCTGCAGGTTGCAGAACTCGGCTTCGTTCAGCAGAACGGGGATCGAACCCGGTTCGCCATTCTTCGCCACGGTCAGCCACTCTTGAACGAGCGTGATCTGCCGGGGCGTCGCAGGGCCGGAGCGGAGTACGGCCAAGCCGGCCATCACTTTCACGCGCATCGGCAGCGCTTTGGAGTGGCGCTCGATCTTGGCGAAGGCGGCGTCGGCCCGACCGTCGGCGGCGAGCAACCCTGCGGCGGCGACCACGGCATCGGGGCGCGTCGGGAAGAGCGATTCGTACTTATCCGCGGCCGAGTCGGTCATCGTCCGGCCGAGCGGAGTGCCGCGTACGCCGGTGGTGCGGGCGAGTTCGTCGAGGAGTTCCGCGGTGCGGCCGTAGCGCAACTGCAAATCGCCCGGCGTGGAATCGGCGGTGCGGGCGTAGCCGTTGGCGAGTTCGAGCGAGCGCTCCGGCCGGCCGATGCGGAGTTCGTAGCGGGCCACGGCGGCGACCGCGCGGAACTCGGCGGGGTAGTTCTTCAGCAGGCTCTCCGCGCAGCGGTCGGCGAATTCGCGGTCCTGCGGTTCCGTCGCCTCTTCCAATCCGGCCGCGAGGTAGTCGATGTTCTTCGGATCGTCCTTCAAAAGTTCGAGCAGGAGCATCCGGCCGCGGATGCGCCCTTCGCGCTCGCCGGAGGTGCGGTTGATCTGCGCGAGCAGGAACCGATCGCGGCGATCCTTTGTGACGGCCGCGACTCCTCCGAGGATCTCGATGGCCCGCGCGATGACCTGCTTACGATCTTCGCTCTCCAACTGCCGGGCGAGACCCGCGAGGACCGCGGCGGTCGCGCGCTGCTCGTCCGGAGTTTCGCCGGGGGAGTTGTCCTTCGCCGCGAGCAGATCTTTGGCCCGTTTCCGGTCGATCGGGTTGCCCTGCGAGGCGTAGAGCATGGCGAGGTTTCGCCGGGCCCAGGCGAGGTCGCCCTTCGGCCGCGTGCGATCCTCCGAGAAGGTTTCCAGAAGTGTCACCGCATCTTCGCGCTGGTAGCGCGCGAGTTTCACCGCCAGGCTCGCCTGGGCGAACTGGCGCTTCTCGGCATCGGTTGTCAGCTCGGGCGTCCAGCCTTTGGGAACGGCCGGACACTCCGCGATCGACGCGAGCAGCACGACGTGCTGCACCGGCGATACTTTAGACTTCGCGCGATCCAGCACGCCGGCCACTCGCGCGGGGTCGGATTGGAAGAGGGCCAAGCGCAGCCAGTCGTCGGTCGTCGCGCGGGGCGACTGCACGGCCCGTTCGTACGAGGCTCCCGCTTCGGCTCCGTTGCCGAGCAGCGCGTAACTGTCCCCGAGCCAAGCCTGATCGCCGGCGGCGCCCTCGATCCACTTCTTCGAGACTTCGATCAGCGTCGCGGCCGTGGCGGCGTCGAGTTCGTGAAGGCCCCGGCGGATCAGTCGCCGGAAAGGTTCGCCGTTCCAGCGGTAGTCGCGCGCGAGCGAGCCGACGAGCACCGCGAGCGTGTCGTCCTGCTGGCGGGCGGAGACTTCGAGCCGGGCGATGACGGCCGAGAAGAGCAGGGGATCGAGCTTCGCCGCACGGTCGAGGGACTTGGCCGCCGCGACTCCGTCGCCGTCGAGCAGTTGCAGCCGGCCGACCGCAACGCAGACATCGGCGCGATTCGGGGTCGGCCCATAGCGTTTCTGGAGACCTTCGCGGGCGGCGACCACTTCCACAGGGTTCTTGGAAGCGAGGGCGTCCCAGGCCCGGCGGAGTTCCAGCGTCGCGGCGGCGCGTGGCAATTTGGCGAGCGCGGCCTCGGCATCGGACTTCACCGCGGCGTCCTTCCGCTCCGCGGCGAGTTCGTAGACGGCGTCCCACACGGCTGCGTCGCTGAAG
>JAYVTJ010000954.1:0-3243 GCA_043774415.1 Fimbriiglobus sp.
CCGATGATCGCCTGAAACCGCTGGCCATCGCGCTGACGACCGCGACTTCCCTCGCCGAACTCGGCCTGTAGCTCTACCGCCCCTCGCCCGGCAGCGGTCGCTCCAGCGACTTCACGAAGTGCACGAGATCGACGATCTCGTCCTTCTTCACCGACAGGCCCCCCATCGGCATCGGCGTGCCGGGGATGCCGAGGTAAACCCGCGCGTAGATCTGCTCCCGCGTTCCGCCTCCCTTGAACAGACCGGCCGTGAGGTCGCGGGGATAAGCCCGAGTCCCGTTCTCGTTGAGGAACTTCGGATCCTTCGACTGCGGCCCGTCCCCCTTGCCGTCGAGCCCGTGGCAGGAGGCGCACGCCGCCTTTTCGAACATCACCCGTCCCCGCGCCACCGACGCCGGCGTGTTGTCTCCGAACGGCGCCGGCGCCTCGATCCCCACCCCCGGCATCAGCTCCTGCTCGGCCTGCTTCCGCATCCGCTCGAGCGCCACCGGGCTCCAGTCCGATGCTTCATCGAAGCCTTCCTGGGTCGCGTCGGCCTTCGCTTTCACGATGTCCTTCATCCGCGCCACGATGACGTCGATCCGGATGAACCGGTGCACCTGGGCGATCAGCGCGCGCAACTGCGGCTCGGGCAAGTGGCCGAAGGAGGGCATCGGCGTGCCGGGGATGCCGCGCTTGAGCGTGTCGAGGAGGTCGTCGTCGGTCGGCATCCCCCCGCCCGACTTGCTCGGATTGGTCGTGCTGATGAACTTGAACTTGTCGTAGCCGAAGTAGCGGGCGCGCGGCGTCAGTGCCGCGAGGCCGTCGCCGTCCCCCTTCGCCCCGTGGCAGCTCGCGCAGTGGAACTGGAAGAGCCGGAAGCCGTCGGGTTCTTCCGCTTCGACATTCGGCAGCGACGTGCCGGGGGCCAGCCCGCCGCCGGTGTACGGCCCGGCGAATTCCGCCGGCAGCTTCGGCCAGACCGCGACGCCGGCGCCGATTGCGATGGCGGTCATCGCGAACGGGGCGACGAAGAGGATCGAGCGCCGGAAGGAAGACAATCGCTTTCCGAAGGCGTACGGCGGGGGCTGTTCGGTCATCGCATCACTCGGAATCGTCGGCGGTACGGGACATTCTGATATTAGGTCGCAACCGGCGCAGGCGGGTAAGGGCAGCCGCGGCTATTCTCCGATGAGCGGGTCTTCGCCCCGGCCGTCGATCGTCATCATCGACCGGATCACGTTCGGATGCTGGCGATCCGTGAAGAAGCGGGCGCCGCCGTCGGCGAGGCCGAAGCCGGCGATGCCGGGATAGTTGCCGCCGAACTGCCCGCCGACGAAGGGCGGAGCGCCCTCCGAGACATCGAGCATCCGCACCGTGCTTGGGCCGCCGCGGATCCACGGGCCGAGGTCGTACCGGGTCTCGGCGAACAGCAGCGTGCTGCTGAGGCCATCGCCGTTGCGGATGGTGAGGAGCGGGGTCGCTTCATCGTACCGGAAGCAGCCGGCGCGGTTGGGCACCGGCGGCCCGAGACCGAGCGTCGCTCCGTGGGGGCCGATCCCCGCGAGGCCGACGAACTGCGTGATCGCCGATTCGCCGGGCTTCTGATCCGGGGCGGCACCGGGGCAGAGGAATAGCACGAGCGGAGTCTGAGACAGCTCGCGGTTGCGCTCGCTGTCCCACGCGGCCGTGCGTTCGAGTCGCCCCGCGAGTGCGGCCGTCGGCTGGCGCTTCTGGCTGAGGAGTTCGAGCGAATCGGCGATCCAGCTCAGGCGCGACTCCGGCGGCAGCGCGGGGTTCACGAGGGTGCCGGCGGGAACAGAGAGCTTCGCCAGTTCGGGCTTCGCGGCCTCGCGCGGATCGCGCGCGTTCTTCTCGTAGAGCGCCGCGAACTGCCCGAGTTCGCGGAAGTTGTTCAGGCAGGATACTTGGTCGTGGGCCTTGCGCTGCCGAACGATCCCCATGAGGATCACGGCGACGACGAGCAATCCGAGACCGAACAGCACCGCGGCGCCGACGCGCGTTTTCATATCGCTTCCCCCTGCCGATCAGGGCTACGGAAAGGGCACGGGCCGGGCATCCCCCATCGGGAATGCCCGGCCCGCTCCCGTTCATCGAGAGCGGTTCAGTCCTTCTTGACGTCCGGCTTCTTCGCGATCGGCGGAGCCGGGGGCAAGAGTTCTTCGAGAGCGGGCACGATTTGGATCGGAGGAGCCGGAAGGATTCGGAACCCGACGCGGGCCGGCGGCAGCGGAACCGGGCCACCACCGGGCATGGCGGGCGGGAAGAGGTTGCCGCCGTAACCGCCCTGTCCATTCGGGGCGAGGTCGGGCGAGACGAGGATCAGCACGTCGTCTTTGAAGAGCTTGAGGAAGGCCGAATCGACCTTCTGACCGTTCACCGAGGCGATGGCCATCGAAGTCTCGGCGAGCTTCTTGGCGGCGTCCTTGATGTCCACTTCTTTGCCGTCGGTCGAGTAGACCTTGAGATCCTTCAGCTCGGCCAGTTCGACGCGGGCGTATTTCATCACGGTCTGTTCGCGCTCGGTCGTGACGGGGACGAGCTGGCCGTTGGGTCCGTTCGCGAAGGTGACGACGCTGACTTTCACCTTTTCGGTGCGCAGCACTTGGAAGCGCGTCTTGCCGTCGCTGTCCGACTTCAGATTCAGAATGTACGGGGGCGGGCCGGCCGGGGTGATGTCTTTCGGAATCGGGGCGCCGGGGGTCATCAGCGCGAGGGCGAGTGAGAATGGGGCGAACATCGGCGAGACTCCGAGGTGGTCGGCGGGTCGGACATGCGACTGTACCGCGCGGCGGGGACGTCGCCTATCGCATTCGCCGAACGCCCGTTCAATTTCAGCGGGTTGTCGAACGCGCAGTTGTCAGCGATCAGATGTCAGCATGCCGACATTCCTGGGCGCATCTCGCCCCGGTCGAAGCCTGCTCCTTCCCACACTCCTGAACTCCGCTTAGAATCGACCATTCCCTTTCCCCGTCCGGAGTCCGCCATGCTTCGCCCCGTCGATCGCCGCTCGTTCCTGCGCCACTCCGCCGCCGGCCTCGCCGCCCTCGCGACCGCACCGCTCCTGCACGGGGCCGAGGACAAAGCACCGGCCTTCAAGATCTCGCTGGCGCAGTGGTCGCTGCACCGCGCGTTCTTCGAGAAGGACAAGAAGAAGGGCCTCGACCCGCTGAAGTTCGCCGAGATCGCCCACGTCGAGTACGGCATCGACGCCGTCGAGTACGTCAACCAGTTCTACAAGGAC
>JAYVTJ010000955.1:0-5107 GCA_043774415.1 Fimbriiglobus sp.
GGCTCCGCCCATGCTGAAGCCGCGGGCGACGATCCGCTTGTCGTCGATGCGGTAGTGCTTCTTCACATCGTCCAAGCACTCGAAGGAGTCGATCTCACCGGCGAACTTGTTGGCGTTGCTGAAGCGACCGTACGGGTGCAGCACGATGGCCCCCTTCGGCGTGAACTCGCCGGCACTCTTCTGCCGGCCGTCGATGAAGCCCGCTTCGCCGACGTTCTCGAAGCGGCCGTGCCACCAGAAGTCGAGCCGATGCGGAGTCTTCGCCGCGAAGTCGTACTCCTTCGGGATCACCAAGCCGTAGGGTTGCACGCTGCCGTCGATCTTCGATTTGTAGCCGCGGACCACAAGGCCAGTCGCGGTCGTCCACGGGGTCTTGCCCTCCTTCATCGCCTTCGCGCGTTCGAGGCCGGTCTTCAGCACGTTCGACACCGCGGTACCTTTGGCGTCGAAGACTTCGTTGTAATCGAGCGCCCAACGCACGGCCTTTTCGTAGATGAGAACATCGGGCAGGAGGTCGTGCTTGCCGATCTCTTTGATGAGGCTCTGGAGTTCAGCAAGCCCCGATTTCAATTCGTCGCGCACGGCGTCGGGCAGCTTGACGCCCGGCGGCGGGACGGGGCGCACATCTTCGACTTTGTTGTCGCCGGCGCCGTCTGCAAACGCGGCTCCGGCGGAGAGCGCCAAGGTGAAGAAGCAGAACAGCGGACGCATCGCGAACTCCGGGAGGGGCAACGGTGTCCCCGCAACTGTACGCGATGGGCGCGGCGCGGCCAACGGGGAAGTTCTTGCTCCCCCTCTCCGTTTCGGAGAGGGAGCCGGGGGTGAGGTCTCTACGATAATGACGGAGGCCGCTCACATTTTCGCGTGCAGACCTCACCCCCCAACCCCCTCTCCGAAGCAGAGAGTGGGAGCCGGAAGGGGAATATGGGGGTTCTCCCGACCCCGCGCGTTCGCTAGGTTAGCGAGTACCGACGGAATTGGATCCAGACCACTCGGGAGGGGCAGCGATGGCATCGACGAAGCTGATCGACGTGCGGCGGGGCATGGTGCTCAACATGAACGGCCAGCTCATGTACTGCCTCGACCGCGACCTCAACACGCCCGGGAACTGGCGCGCCATCCTCTATCTGAAACTCAAGAACCTCAAGACCGGCACCATCGTGGACGAGCGCGTCCACCCGGACGACAAGGTCGATGTCGTCTACCTCGACACCCGGCCCTGCACCTACTCCTACAAGGACGGCGACGACTTCGTCTTCATGGACGCCGAGACGTTCGAGCAGGTCACGCTCAACGCCGACATGGTCGGCAAGCAGATGCCCTACCTCCGCGAAAACGACAGCGTCACAATCACCTTCTACGACGGCCGGGCGCTCGGGATGGACCTCCCGCAGACGGTGACGCTGCGCGTGACGGAGACGGAACCGGGCATCAAGGGGGCCACGGCCGCAGCGCAGCAGAAGTCGGCGACCCTGGAAACGGGGCTGAAGGTGATGGTGCCGTCGTTCATCGCCGAAGGCGAACTGATCGTGCTCCAGACAGAAGACGGCAAGTATCTGAAGCGGCAGAAAGAGTAGTCCTCATTTCGGATTTGAGATTTCGGATTTCGGATTTTCAGAGGTCGCGGTGATTTACGACATCCCGGTTCGCAAGGCCGATGGGAGCGAAACGACGCTCGCCGAGTATCGCGGGCGGGTGCTGCTGATCGTGAACGTCGCCAGCAAGTGCGGGTTCACGAAGCAGTACGAAGGGCTCGAAGCGCTTTACCGGAAGTACGAGGACCGCGGTCTGACGGTGCTCGGTTTCCCGTGCAATCAATTTCTGGGGCAGGAACCGGGCGACGATGCGGCGATCCAGCAATTCTGCACCGTCAACTTCGGCCTGACGTTCCCCGTGTTCGCGAAGATCGAGGTCAACGGATCGGGTACGGCAGCGCTGTATAAATTCTTGAAATCCGAGCAGCGAGGTACGCTCTGGACGAAGTCGATCAAGTGGAACTTCGCAAAGTTCCTCGTCAATCGCTCGGGGAAGGTCGTGAAGCGCATCGGCACGGCGACGAAGCCGGAGGCCATCGAAAAGTGGATCGAGCCGCTTCTGTAAGCCTACCGCTGGCTCAAATCGCGGACGATGCCGAAGCCTCCGACGGCGAGCGAGATCAGCCCGATCCCGACGAGGGAGACCCCGGCGCCGACGAGCCGGGCACCGAGCCGGCCCGCGTTCCACGACATCAGTCCCGCGAAGAGCACTCCGGCCCCGACGATAAGGAAAAGGATCCCGCCGATGAACGTCCGGATGGCACCCGGCGTGATCGCGGCATCGCGGCCTCCCGGCCGGCGCCGGTTGTCCACGGGTTTCAGGTTGCCCGCGTAGCACTCGGGGCACATCATGCCGAGTCGCGCCGTCGTTTTCGACACGACGGCCGTGTACTTGCAATTGCGGCAGACGAGCGTGGGCATCGCTCACCCGCCGAGGGATGCGCGGAAATCGGCGAATGAAGCGGTCGTCCCGGCGGCGATCAGGATCCGCCGGAGTTCCACCGGGTCGGCGATGGTCGCAAGCCGCGCGGCCAGTTCCGGGGGTACCGTAGCGAACCTCGCTTCGAGCAGTTCCGTCACCGCCGCTCGCAGTCCGCGGAGATGCCCCGTTTCGAGGCCTTGTTCCCGACCCCGCTCGATGCCCCGCTCGATCCCCTTCTCGATGCCCTGTTCGATGCCCTGTTCGAGGGCCTCTTCGCGGGCGATCTGCACTCTCGTCTTATGCATGGCCGGAACCCTCCCAGTAGCGTTCGCTTCCAGTATATCTCGGAATCGCTTCGAGTCGGCTTCCGGAATGTCGATGTACGTCTCGACGCAATCTCCGAGGAGAGACTTTTTGCCATCCGACAGCGGCGCGTTACCCAGTCGTTCTATCGCTTCGGAGCCGAATGGAATGCGCTTCTCCTCAGGAGCTTTCATCAATGCGGAGAGGGCGACGCCGAGCCAGTTCGACCCGTGCAAGTAATCCGCGGCGGGCAGCGCGGGCAGGCCGATGTACCGGTAGCGGAGCACCATCGTCAGTTCGCCGTCGAACGTGTCGGTGATCTCGCGAGTACCCGACCCGTCGAGCCCGACTTTCAGGAACACGACTACCGGAAAGACGGGCTTTCCGGATGTGCGCCGGAGGTGGAAGTAATAGTCCGGTAGCCGGCGCTCGATGTCTGTCACCGACTCGGCCGATTCGATTTCGATGTGGATCAGCGCCAGCGCCGTCTCTCCGGGTACGCCGCCGAGTCGGGTCAACTCGGCGACGAGGTCGAGCAAGTGACGCGGCCCGTCGGGCGGGTCGGCGAAGAGTTCTTTGTCGAGCCAGGCGACTTTCTCGAGGTCGTACCGCGCGGCCTGCTCCGGGAAGAACAGATTCATGAAGTCCGGGAAGAACTCCCGGATCACTTCTTTGAACAGTTGATCGTGGTCGGTAGGGTCGTCCATGCGAACAGATTACTCGACCGTCACGCTCTTCGCCAGATTCCGCGGCTTGTCCACATCGCAGCCGCGCAGCACCGCCACCTCGTAGGCGAAGAGCTGCAGCGGGATGCTGCACACGATGGGCTGCAAGTAGTCCGGCACATCCGGCACCGTGATCACGTCGTCGGCGATCGCGGCCACATCTCGATCCCCCTCGCTGCACACGGCGATCACCGGACCGCCGCGGGCCTTGATCTCCTGCATGTTCGACATCACCTTGTCGAACACGTTCCCGCGCGGCACCAGGAACACGCTCGGCGTATCGGCATCCACGAGCGCGATCGGACCGTGCTTCATCTCGGCGGCCGGGTAGCCCTCGGCGTGGATGTAGCTGATCTCCTTCAGCTTCAGCGCCCCCTCGAGCGCCGCGGGGTACAGATACTGCCGGCCGAGGTAGAGGCAGTTGTGCATGTCGCAGTAGCGGTTCGCGATCTCCTTCACTTTCTCGTGGCACTGCAGCGTCCGACGCACGATGTCCGGCAGCGCCCGCAATTCCCCGATGATACGCGAACCCTGCATCGCCGAGAGGTGGCGCATCCGTCCGTAGAAGAGCGCGAGCATCGCGAGCACCGTCGCCTGGCTCGTGAACGCCTTCGTGCTCGCCACGCCGATCTCCGGCCCCGCGTGCAGGTAGACGCCGCCGTCCGCTTCGCGGGCGATGCTGCTGCCGACGACGTTGCAGATCGCCAGTGTCGAATGGCCCATCCGCTTCGCTTCTTTGAGCGCGGCCAGTGTGTCGGCGGTTTCACCAGACTGCGTCAGGCAGAGGACGATGGTCTTCTGATCCATCGGCGGGTTGCGGTAGCGCAGCTCGCTGGCGTACTCCACCTCCACCGGCATCCGGGCCAGTTCTTCGAACAGATATTCGCCGACGAGGCCGGCGTGGTAGCTCGTGCCGCAGGCGGTCATGATGATCCGCTCGGTGCTCCGCAGTTGCTGCGGACTGAGGTTCAATCCGCCGAAGTGAGCCGTGGCGCTGGCATCGTCCAAGCGGCCGCGCATGGCGTTCGCGATGGTCTCGGGCTGCTCGTAGATCTCCTTCAGCATGAAGTGCGGGAAGTCCCCCTTCTCGGCTTCGAAGTCGCCGAGGTAGTGGCGGATGTCTTCGACCGGCACATCGACGGTGTCGAAGTCCATGTTGCGGATGACCCAGCTCTCGCCGTCGAGCTGGCAGATCTGCCGGTCGTTGAGGTAAACCACTTTGTCGGCATAGCCAGAGAGCGCATTCGCATCGGACGCGAGGTAGTTGCCGTCGACGCCGAGGCCGATGACGAGCGGACTGCCGAGTCGGGCGCCGACGAGAACTCCCGGTTCCTGCCGGCACATCACCGCGAGTCCGTAGGTCCCCTTCACGAGTTCGACTGTCGCCTTCACGGCTTGGAGCAGGTCGCCCTCGTAGTAGTGGGCGATGAGGTGCGCCAGCACTTCGGTATCGGTTTCGGAGGCGAATTCGACACCGTCGGCTTGAAGCTGCTGCTTGAGCATCCGGTAGTTTTCGATGACCCCGTTGTGCACGACGGCGATGCGGCCGCAGGTGCTGAGGTGCGGGTGGGCGTTCGTGTCGGTGGCGCCGCCGTGGGTCGCCCAGCGCGTGTGGCTGATGC
>JAYVTJ010000956.1:0-3713 GCA_043774415.1 Fimbriiglobus sp.
CTCACACTCGTTTGGAACAGTTCCGAGTGCCAAAAGTGGAAGGCCGGCCTATTCCGATCTTGCGCTGTCGCGAGTTTGCCTTCCGCGGTCCTTGTTCTACTGTTGCGCGAGAAATGGCGACTTCGCCCCAACCGCCTCCTCCACGGGTAGCACCGATGTCCGTCCCTTCGTCGCTCGAAGAACTGCTCCAGTTGATCCGCAAGAGCGGCATGATCGACGAAGTCAAACTCTCGGGTTACCTCGAACGCCGCACGGCCGGCCGCGGGCTCCCCGAAGATCCGCGCGATGCCTCCGATGCGATGATCCGCGATGGACTCCTCACGGCGTTCCAGGCCGAGCAATTCCTGCTCGGGAAGTGGCGCGGCTTCACCATCGGCAAGTACAAGCTCCTCGAGCGCGTCGGCGTCGGCGGCATGGGCCAAGTGTTCCTCTGCGAGCACATGTTCATGAAGCGGCGCGTCGCGATCAAGGTGCTCCCGCCCGCGAAGGCGGAACAACCCGCCGCGCTCGGTCGGTTCTACCGCGAGGCCCGCGCGGCCGGGGCGCTCGAGCATCCGAATATCGTTCGCACGCACGACATCGATCAAGACGGCAACCTCCACTTCATCGTCATGGAGTACGTGGACGGCGCCAACCTGCTCGACATCGTCAAGAACTTCGGCCCACTCGAACTGGGCCGGGCCGTGCATTACATCCGGCAAACGGCGCTCGGCCTCGACTTCGCCTTCCGCGGCGGCATCATCCACCGCGACATCAAACCGGGGAACATCCTCGTCGACCGGACAGGGGCGACGAAGCTCCTCGACCTCGGGCTGGCGCGGTTTTACAAAGACACGACCGACATGCTGACGGTGAAGTACGACGACAAGATCGTGCTCGGCACGGCCGATTACGTCGCCCCGGAGCAGGTCGCGAACAGCCATGCGGTCGATGTCCGAGCGGACATCTACGCCCTCGGGGCCAGCTTCTACTTCGTGCTCGCCGGGCATCCGCCGTTTCCGAACGGCACCGTGTCGCAGAAGCTCCTCTGGCACCGCACGAAGGATCCGACGCCGATCCGGCAGATCCGCCCGGAGGTGCCCGAAGGGCTGGCGGCGATCGTCGCGAAGATGATGCACAAGGATGTCAACCAGCGCTTCGCCACCCCGGCGGAAGTGGTCGAGGCCCTCGAAATCTGGCTGCCTTCGGAAGTGGCGCTGCCCGCCGCCGAGGAAATGCCACAGCTCACCCCCGCCGCGCTCGAAGGGGTCGAGGCGCCGATCGAACAGTATGTCGCCCCGTCGAGCGTGCTGATGCCCGCGAGCAAGCTGATGCCGGCGAGCAAGCTGATGCCGGCGAGTAAGCTGATGTCCGCGAGCAAAACATCTCCGGCACTCGGTTCGCGGATGGTCGAAGCGGCCGCACCCCTTTCCGAGATGCGCAGCAAGCTCGCGCCGAAGGCGTCGCCGTTCGGGGTGCCGGGGGCCGTCGCCGAAGCATCACCGGGTTCAGCCACGCCCGAGCCGAGCGCTTTCTTCCCGATGCGGTCTACTCAGTCGGTGCCCGTTCTCCCCGGTGGCAAACCGAAGTTCGGCCCGAGGGCGAACCCCTTCTCGGCCCCGCAGGCGGAAGTGCCGACCAATGCCCAGAACAACGCCGACCCGACCCCGCACAACATCGCGCGGCCCCAATTCTCCGCGAACGCCGGGCCGTTCCCCGGCACGTTCCCGGTGATCGCCATGCCCCCGCCGGACAACGGCACCCAGTACCGCAAGTACCTATTTTACGGCCTGATCGCGGCGAGCGTCGCGGTCGCCCTGCTGCTGGGGATCTGGAAGTTCGCCCTGGCGCCGAAAGCCGCGAGCGCGGCGCCCGGCGTCGCAGTCGAAGGGGGGAAGTAGTCTCGGCGCGGGTGAGCATTCGCTTTTTCGGTCGTCCCATCTCTGAGAGATCTCCCGGCCGCGGCGGTAAAACTTTGCGGAGTTTCCGACTGGAGACTTGCACCCGGACGCGGCTGCGGTCAATGTAAGTGGAAGGCGCGAAGTTTTTCTCTCCGAACCTCGCTGCCGTCGCGTAGCATGCAGATAGACCCCCGCCGAGGAGTGAGACCCCCATGAACCGCGCACGAACGTGCCTCAGGGCCGTGTCGGCCTTCGCCCTTCTGCTCTCCGCACCGATCGCGCCCGCGGTCGATATCCCCAAGCCGGCCGAAGTCCTGAAATGGGAGAGTGGCCGCGTCACTTCGCCGGACACCCTCGCCGAACTGAAAGCGCTGCAGTCCCGCGTGAAGGATGTCAGCAAGCTGTCGCTGCAATCGACCGTGGGCATCATCGTCGACAACGGGGCCGGGAGCGGGGTCATCGTCTCCGAGGACGGGCTCGTTCTCACGGCGGCGCACGTCATCATCAAGCCGCGCCAGACGATCACATTCGTGCTCTCCGACGGCACATTCGTGAAGGGCGAGTCCCTCGGTGTGGACAAGGCGAACACAATGGATCGGGGCATGGCCCGCATCACGGACGCGCCGCCGAAGAACGCCACGTGGCCCGGCGCCAAAGAGGGGAAATGGCCCGCCATCGATCTGGGCAAATCGGCCGATCTCAAGCAGATGCAGTGGGTCGTGGCGCTCGGGCACCCCGGCGGGCCGAAGCCCGATCGCCCGCCGCCCGTCCGCATCGGCCGCGTCGGCACCGCGAAGCGCCAGCCCATCAACACCCCGTTCCTCATCACCGATTGCACCCTCGTCGGCGGCGATAGCGGCGGGCCGCTCTTCGACCTCGCGGGCCGAGTCATCGGCATCCACAGTGCGATCGACGCGGAATACTACGATCAGAACATGCACGTTCCCGTGGACAAGTTCCGCCCCGTTTGGGATCGCCTCCTCCGCGGCGATATCATCGGCAAAAATCCCGAAGTGGCGCTCGGCATCACCTACGACAGCGATTCCCAAGGCGCCAAGGGCGCGAAGATCGCCGAGATCGCCTCCGCCAGCGCGGCCGCCAAAGCCGATCTCGCCGTCGGCGATGTCATCGTGAAATTCAACGGCAACCCGGTCGCCCAAGCCAGCGACATCAGCGAGATGCTCACGTCGTATATCGCGAACGATGTGGTGAAGTTGCTCGTCCGCCGGGACGGCGAAACGCTGAGCGTCGATGTGAAGCTGGGGTCAAAAACTGGCCGCTCCCGCTGAGAAATGACCGGATCGCTCGCCGCCTCTCGAATCGAATCGTTCCGAACATCCGAGGCCGAATTCCCATGAGAACGCTCCGCACGGTTTCCGTTCCGGTGATCGTGGCCTTCGCGCTCGCAACCGCCTCCGGGGCCGACACGACCGGTGATAAAGGCCGTGCCCTCCTGCCGAAGCTTTTCGCCGAAGCCACCATCGATGCGTCCGAAGCCACGGCCCGCATCCAGGTGGACGGCAAAGACGCCGCGCTCGGCACCGTCGTCGGGAAAACAGGGTACATCCTGACCAAGGGGAGCGAACTGCGGAGTTCGTCGATCACCGTGAAACTCCGCGACGGGACGTCCTACGACGCCGAGTACATCGGATACCACAAGCCGACCGATCTGGCGCTGCTGAAGATCGACGCGGACGACCTCGTCACCGTCAAGTTCGCGGCCGCGAAACTGGCCGAGTCGGGCAACTGGGTCGCCGCGACGGGGCTTTCCTCCGAACCCGTCTCCGTGGGGATCATCAGCGCCGCGGCCCGGAAGCTCTTCGACCGGGAAGC
>JAYVTJ010000957.1:0-2581 GCA_043774415.1 Fimbriiglobus sp.
TCGAACGGAATCGGCTGCACCGAACCTGTGGCGTGGGGGGCGAGCGATAGTCGCTGGCCGGGGGACAGCTTCATCGTCACCCGCGAAGCGGCGGAGGCGGTGCCGCTCGATCGATTCTTGCAGGCCCCGCTCACGGCCGAGCGCCGGCGGACGATCGCGCAGGTCCTCGGCCGTTTCCTCGGCGAGCTGCACCGCGCGGGGTTCGTACACCCCGATCCCCATCCGGGAAATTTTCTGATCGCCCGGCCGGAGTCGGGCGATCCGAAATTGCTGCTGCTCGATGTGCATGCGCTGGAGCGCGCATCGGGCGTCGCCGATACGACTGCGAACTTGGTGATCCTGAATCGCTGGTTCCAACTGCGCGCGACCCGGACGGATCGGGCTCGATTCTGGAAGGCCTATGCGTCGAGCCCCGGCGCTGCGAAAGTCTTGGAAACCGCGACGCGAGAATCCAACCTCCGCTTCTGGGCCAATCGAGTCGGTCGCTACCTCGGCAACAATCGCGAGTATCGAAAGATCCGGGGCCGCGGGGTACGCGGTCATGCCGTGAAGGAGTTGCCCGATGCTGTGCTCGCTAACTGGCTCGCCGATCCGGATGCAGTCTTTGATCGGCCGGATGCAACGATCCTCAAGGACTCCCCGAGTTCGACGGTCGCCCTGCTGAACCTCGGCTCCGCGAAGTACATTTTTAAGCGCTTCCGCCGGGCAAACTTGTCCACAGGGTTGAAGAATCTCTTCCGTTCGTCGTCGGCGCTGCGGTCGTGGATCGCCGGGCAGAGTCTGCGCGATCGCGGATTGCCGACGGCACGTCCGCTCGCGGTGCTGCACCGCACCCGCAACGGACTTCAGCGCGAGGGGTACTTGATCTTCGAGTTCGTCGCCGAGGCCGTGGAACTGCCCGATGCGATCGCGACCGCGACCGTCGAACAGCGAAGGGCGCTCCTCGACGGGCTGGGTCGGCTCCTCCGCGATTTGCACGACCGGGGTGTGAGCCACCGCGATCTCAAAGCGCCGAACATCCTCGTCGCCGATGGAACGCCGATCCTGATCGACCTCGTCGGGGTCTCCCTCGGACTCCGCGTTCCCCACCATGAGCGAGTCCGCAACCTCGCCCGGCTCAATGCGAGTTCTCTTGTATCGCCGACGATCACGAACGCGGATCGATTGCGATTGCTCCGGGCGTACCGTTCGTGGAGCATCCATCCGATGCCGGACTGGAAAGCGCTCTGGCGCGCCGTCGCGGTCGAGACTTCAGCCAAAGTGGAAAAGAATCGGCGCTCCGGCCGAGTTCTGGCCTAATTCCGGGCGGGATTGAAGCCGCGACCGCGGCCGAGCCGATGATGTTCGGGTCGATTCCACTAGCCCCGCACGGGCCGAGTGGGTATCTCCGAGACCGCGTGCTGGCCCTCTTCGGAATGGAAAGCCGATGACGGATCGTTTTCCCGGCCGAACCGCGTGGACCCGCCGGCAGATGCTCCGCGCCGTCGGGGCGCTCGCCCTCGGCTCGGTGGGCTGCGGCCTGCTGCACGAGCGGAGCGCCAAACTCCCGCCGCCGAGCCCCGGCGAGCCGGCCGAACGCGCGGCGAGCCTGCCGCTGCCGACACTGCCCAAGAAGCCGGGCAAGTACTATCACCGCGTCTCGCAGTACGTCTTCTACTCCGACTTCCCGCTCGAACCGACCGACCCGCTCTTCGCCGAACTCGAAGAACTGCCCGAGCAGATCCAGAGCGAGCTGAAGCTGCCCACGGGCACCGGCGTCGTGCAGGTCTTCCTGTTCGAAGACCAGGAAAAGTACGAAGCGTACATCCAGGCCCGCTATCCGAAGCTGCCGATCCGCCGGGCGTACTTCTTCGCCGAGCAGCGCGGCAGCAGCCTGCCGGACGACCTCACCGTCTGCACCTGGATCGGCAAGCACCTCCGCACCGATCTGCGCCACGAACTCACGCACGCTCTGCTGCACGGGGTGCTGAAGGCCGTGCCGCTCTGGCTCGACGAGGGAATTGCGGGAGTGTTCGAGCAGCCCGCGAGCGCGGTCGGGGTGAACCTCACCCACTTGGAAGCGCTGCGCAAGCCCGGCTTCACGCCAAACTTGGCCCGGCTCGAAAAGCTCGGCCAAGTCCATCAGATGGAGAAGCCCGAGTATCAGGAAGCGTGGGCGTGGGTCCACTTCATGCTGCACAGTACGCCGCCGAACCGGAAGGTGCTGCAGGACTATCTGCAAGCGCTCCGGCAGAATCCGAATCCGGGCGGCCTGCTGGCGAAGCTCGAAGCGACCGCGCCCGATGTGGACAAGCTCCTGATCGACCACCTCGCGAACCTGCAAATGCCGGCACTCGTCGTGCCCGTGGCCGCGCCCCGGTGAGGGGCAGTCGAGCATTGAATGCTGGCCGTGACCGTAACTGACGGTCAGGAATCGAATGCCGGCGATCGATTCTTCGCCCCAATGGGGCCGACGGACACAGCCCAGGGCGGAAGCCTTGGGAAAGTGCGTCTATTCTTCCGCCCCGAAGGGGCCGGCGTTCTCCGTGATGCACGCCGGCCCCTTCGGGGCGGAGTTCTTTTCTGACCCAGTCCCAGGGCT
>JAYVTJ010000958.1:0-3026 GCA_043774415.1 Fimbriiglobus sp.
GCTTTGACGGCGTCCTTGCGGCCGGCGAATTCCTGGCCGACTCGGACGAGCGAATCGATCTTCTCTTTGCCCTTCGACGCCGCATCTTGGAGGCAGCGGTCGGGGTTCTCTTCGCTGTAGGCGAAGGGGACGCTCAGCTTGTTCGCATCGGTGAATTTGGCCGTGGCTTCGAGGATCAAGTCTTGCGCCAGCAGCACCCGGCCTTCGATCATGAGCTTCGTGGCGGCGGCGCGGTCGTTCGCCGTCGAGACGGGCTTGCTCGCTTCGACCGCCGGCGTCACTTCGAGCGCCTTCGGCAGCGGCATGGTATCGATGTTCGGCTTCGGCAGAGTGCCGGGCGCGGCCTTGATCGGTCCGACGGCCGCGACGGAGCGGGCGTCGCCGGTCGTCGGCGGCACGGTGCGGCGGAGTTTGCCGCGGGCCGAGTCGATCTCGCGCTTCAGGCTCTCGGGCCGTTCGGCGAAGACGTTGATCTCATCGATGAAACCGGCCGGGCCGCACAGCGTGCAGGCGCGGTCGATCTTCGCGGCGGCCGCGTCGAGGTTCGCGGCCCGATCCGCTTCGGTCTTCGCGGTGCGGCTGTAGAGGTCTTTGGCCTCTTTGATGAGGCGCTCGGCTTCGGCCTTATCGCCCTTGGCCCGCGCCGCTTGGCAGTCCTTCAGCAGCGACTCGGGCGTATCGCCCAAGAGTCCCCAGCGGCCCTGCGGGTTGTTCGCGTCCGCCTGGCGGGCGAAGTCCTGGGCCGCGTCGAAGCGGCCTTCGGCGAGGGCCTTGCGGCCGAGCTTCAGCATTTCTTTCGGGTCGCCGGTGCCGACGGCCTTGGCGGGCGCCGGGCGGGTCGCGCCGGTCGGCGCTTTCGATCCGGTTTGCCCGAGGGCCTGGACCGCGAACGGGCCGGCCATCAAAACGGGCGCGAGCAACATCCGCGTTGCCAGTGCCTTCCAACCCCATTTTTTCGCCTGGGACATCATGGCCTCGTTCCCCTCCGAATGCGAAGTCCAGCTTGAATGCCGGCACATCTCCAGCCCCGCGCGTCCGGTCCCCCGACCGTGCCGCGCGGAGCCTCCGGACGCGAATCGCCGGGGGCGTTCGATCCGTTCGAGCCTGGCCGTCGCCGGCCGGTTCCGAAAGAGACTGTGTGTAAGCGGCGGGTTGATAGCTTCGCCCCCCCGCAGGGTCAAGCGCGTTTCCTTCACCAAATCGTCCGAGTGCAGAGATTTTCTCAACTCGCCGGCCCGGACGGTGTTAACTTGACGGGGTACGCCCGTCTCCATTGAATGCTCAAACTGGGCAACCCCGCCGCGCCACCACTCCCGAGATGTCCGCCATGAAGCTCCGGTTCCTCCTGTCCCTCGCGGTCGCGGCGGTCTGCGCCGGTGCGGCGCCGGCCCAGCCCGCGCCGAAGTCGCTCTGGGTGTACGCCCACGATCTGAGAGTGCGCAAGGGCGGGGAAGTGGATTGGGACAAGGCGACGAAAATCGGCGTCGAGTTCTTCAAAGAACCGCTCACCGGCGCGACGCTGGCCATCTCCCAGGCCGGCAACATCACGATCATCGACGCCGGGGAAGCGGGCGCCAGCAAGAAGGCCGACTGGCAGTTCGCCCACGACATGCGCGCCCGCAAGGCCGACGAGGACAAGTTCAGCAAGGACACGACCAAGTACGGCGTCGAAGCGTTCCTCGACGCGGCGTCGAACAAGCTCGTCTACATCAGCCAGACGGGCGGGATCGCCTACGGCGGCATCACGGCCGCGGCGAAGGACAAAGGGCCGGTCTGGCACCACGCCCTGCTGCTGAAGATCCGCGGGCCGAACGAAGAGGGCTTCGGCAAGGACACGAAGAAGTTCGGCGTCGAAGTCTACAAGGACGAGAACACCGGCGGCCTCCTCTACATCACCGAAAACGGCCTGCTCGCCACCGGCCCGGCCCCGGCCGCAACCCCCGAAGCCGACAAGGTGAAAGCCCCGAAGGCGCTCTACGGCCTGACCTGCCGGGTGCGCAAGGCCGACGAACCCGACTTCATCGACGGCAAGACCGCGAAGTTCGGCATCGAAGTGTTCAAGGACGAAAATACCGGCGGCCTCATCTACATCAGCGAAACCGGCTCCATCGCCACCTCGCCGGCCCCGGCCGCTCTCAAAGAGAAGCAGGGCCTCGAATGGAAGAAGGCGATGAGCCTCAAGGCCCGACCGGGCGGCGTCCCGGAGTTTGCCAAGGCGAACAAGTACGGCGTCGAAGTCTTCACCGATAAGAACAGCGGCAACACCCTCTTCATCACCGACACGGGCGCCATCGCGGTGCTGCCGGCGAAGAAGTAGCGGCGAGTGGTCGGTGGAGAGTGGTCACAACGAGAAGACCGAGCCTTGCGGCCCGGTTTTCTCCGTTTTCTTCGCAGCGGAAGTCGCCAGACTTCCGGCTTTTTTCGAAGTCGGAAGTCTGGCGACTTCCGGTACGATGCAAAAGAAATTGCTCGAATCGCCCCGGCCGCGCGTTCGCTGTCCGCACGGCTCACATCGAGATGGGTGCAAGCCCGCACCGTCTGCTCGCCGAGTGCGGACATCAGAATTCCCTGATCGCGCAGCTTCGAGGTCACATCCTGCGGCGTCCGGAAGCGGACGCCATCGACTTCGAACCAGACGAGGTTCGTTTCCACCCTCTCGGGCAAGAGCTTCAATCCCGGCACTTCGCGAATGGCCTCGGCCAAGAGCTGCGCGTTCGCGTGGTCGTCGGCCAAGCGGTCGATCTGATGATCCATCGCGTAGATGCACGCCGCCGCGAGGAAGCCGGCTTGCCGCATCGCCCCGCCGAACAATTTGCGATACCGCCTCGCGGCATGGATTAGCTCCGCCGATCCCGCGAGGGCCGAACCGACCGGCGCGCCGAGACCCTTGCTGAAGCAGACGCTCACGGTATCGAAGCGGCCCGCCCAAGTCTTCGCGGCGACCCCCGAGGCGACCACCGCATTCCAGAGCCGCGCGCCGTCGAGATGCAGTGCCAACTTCCGCTGGCGGGCGAACTCGGAAATCT
>JAYVTJ010000959.1:0-3708 GCA_043774415.1 Fimbriiglobus sp.
CGCACCAGGTTGTACAACTCCGCACTCCTGCTGCCCAAAGGCGGGGGGAAACCGCTGCGCTACGACAAGATGCACCTCGTGCCGTTCGGCGAGTACGTCCCGCTGAAGGGGACGTTCCCGTGGCTCCAGGAGTTCACGCCGTACACGCACGACTACAGTTGCCGGCCGGGCGACACCTTCGCGCTGTTCGGGATCAAGCCCCAAGATCCGAAGGTGAAGAAGCGCGACCTCACGTTCGGCGTGCTGATCTGCTACGAGGACTCCGATCCGTCGATCGCGCGCGAGTACAACCCGAGCAGCGGTCGGCCGGGCGCCGACTTCCTCGTGAACATGTCGAACGACGGCTGGTTCGACGGCACCGAAGAGCACGAGCAGCACTTCGCCATCTGCCGGTTCCGCGCCGTGGAATCGCGGCGGAGCGTGGTGCGCGCCGTGAACATGGGCATCTCGGGGATCATCGACCCGGACGGCCGCGTGAAGGAGCTGCCGGATTACGAATGGAGCACGTCGAAGAAGGCGATCGCCATCGTGGCGGGGGAAGTGCCGCTCGACAGCCGGGGGAGCTTCTACTCCCTGGCGGGCGACTGGGTGCCGGCGTTCTGCTGGGTGCTGACGTTCGCGGGCTTGGGGCTGGCGCGGTGGCGCGGGAAAGCCGCGCCGGTGCCCGCGAATTCCCCTTGAAGCGCGGCGGGGGTTCCCCTAAATTTCGAAGAGTTGCCGGGGTGGCGGAATTGGCAGACGCGCCAGCTTGAGGTGCTGGTCCTCGCAAGGGGGTGCAGGTTCAAGTCCTGTCCTCGGCACTGCGGTGAAATCGGAGGACTCGGGGCGATTGCCCCGGGTCCTTTTTTCACCTCCATCGGCTCACTTGGTACATTTTTGGTACACTTATTGGGTTCACATTGCAGTGAAGTTGGCTTGGCGGGGAACGCGAGCATGGCGACTCTCCAGCTCCGGAAGCGCAGCTACCGCGTCCTGTTCTGCTTGAACGGGAAACGGTATTCCTACACCATCGGGAAAGTGGGCAAGCGCGAGGCGATGCTGGCGTCGGCCAATGTCGATCGCCTTCTGCTCAGGGTCGAACAGAAGCTGTTGACACATTCGGCGTCCCGATATAGGCAAGTCACCCGGTCGCCCTTGCGGAGTGCGGGTGGGGCGTAGGTGGCGAGGAGGATGGGCGGTGCCATGGCCGTCGTTATACTCTCCTGACACCGCATCGGATCTCCCGGCACATCGCCAGCACCACGTCCATCGTCGGATCGCTCGGCCCGAACGCGATCAGCGCATCGCACGTCGCCGCGATCATCAGCCAGACCCGCAGCCACGCGCATCGGCCGCTCGCGCGATCCACGGCGTGTCCCGAGAGGTGCCATCCGCTCGCATGCGACGCATCGGCGACCGCGACGCTGACCGGCTCGGCCCACACGCCGTAGATGCCGATCTTGTGCGTTTGGCTCTTCGGCCCGAGAAGCTTGTTGAGCGTACGGCTGACCTGCTCGTCGAAGCCCGGCGGATCGTAGCCCGGCGGCGCGATGACGCCGGCGTAAAACCAGTTCGGAACCTCGACTCGCGAGGCGGCGACGGTCTTGCCCATGATGCGGAACCCGGCGGGAAATAGGGGGAGTGTCCCACGGCCCGGCGGAATTGCGATGTCGGTTGGCCGGTGCGATCGTAAATGGCGACATGTCCAATTCATCGCCTTCATGGTCGATCTCCTCGTCTCGGGGTTCTCGGGGCCCGTCAACCGGCGTGGACAGTGAGCGACTTGTCCGGGACAGTTTCAAGCGTCGAAAACGATGCTTCGGAGGGAATTGCAGAGGTGGGATCACCGGCGAGCGCCGCGCGGTCGCGGAGCCGGCGGAGGCCTCGGACGAGGAGGCCGGCGAGTTCGCGTCAGCGCCCGTTGGGGGTGAGTTCGGACGGGGCAGGTCGGAACGCAGATCGCATGGGATGACTCCGGAAGGAGTGCCCACAGCGACGTCCACGGGGTGGCGAGCCGGCTGTCGGTCGGGGAAAACGAAAAAAGCCTCTAACCTGTCAAACGAGAAACCCCGGCGAATGCCGGGGTCGGAACTGGCTGGATCCTCCTTCTCGGTTTTGAGCCCGGTGTTGCGGCGACTTTGGCCGCCGGCTTCGCGTCTCGGCGCTTGACCGCGCGGTCGGATGGTGAAACCGAGACTGAATCGGAGTCTCGGTTACGGCTTCTTGCCACCGCCGCTTCCGCCGCCACCGCCGGTCGCACCACCTCCGCCCCCGCCACTTGCGACAACCTTCACGATCGTCTGGCTCTTCAGCGAGCCGTTCGCTGCGTCCTGCACACCGATTGTTTGATTGCCGGTCGAAGAGAGAGAAGCGGAGAACACGTGCGAACCGGCGTCGGCCGCGGTGAACGTGTAGTCCGCCGGGATGCCCGATGGCCCCGTGAAGTGCACCTTGCCGACATATCCGGGGATCGGGTTGCCGAACGCATCCACCGCTGTGACGGTGAATGTGAAGGCCAAACCGGGCGTCGCGCTTGAGGGCACCTGGAATGAGAAGCCGGTCATGGCCGCCGAATTCACATTGATGTCCCGCTGGAAGTAGGTCATCGCGGGATTCGCGGTGTCGGTCGCCGTGAAGGTCTGCCCGCGCGACGACTTGAACGTCACGCCGAAGGTGTGAAGGCCGGCGTCGGCGGACGTGAACGTGAAGGTCGTCAGCATCGCCACCTGAGTATCGCTGCTACTGAACGCCAGCGTCCCCCGGTACCCGGTCGCCACGTTGCCGAAGGCATCCCGGGCCGTGATCGTGACGTTTTGGGCCACCCCGGCCGTGGTCGAGACCAAGGGCGAGACGGAGATCGTCGCCGCCGCCGCCGGAGTGACTACGAGCCCGGTCTGGCTGGACGACATGGCCCGGTCGACCGCGTCCGAGACGGTCACCGTCTGCGTGCCCGCGCTCTTCAGCACCACGGTGAAGGTGTGGACCCCGGCATCCGCAGCGGTAAACGTGTAGTATTCGCCGACCTGGGGGTCGGTACTGGAGATGCGCATCGCCCCGCGATAGACGGTCGAGACGTTGCCGAAGGCGTCGTAGACCGCGACCCGCATGGTCTGACTCGTACCGGCGGCGGCGCTGGTGATCGGCGTGACGGTGAACGAGACGCCTTGGCCCGGTGTTACTTGGATCGTCTCCGAGGCCGAGAAACCGGTCGTCGCATCGACCGCCGTGATGGTCTGGAGGCCTACTGTGCGCGGCGTCAGGGTGAAAAAACCGACGCCGTCGGTGATGGGGCCGTCCGGCGACAGCGAGGATGCTGCGTCGGTGGCCGTGAGGTGGGCCGACCCGTTGTAGTTCGTCGCGATGTTGCCGAAACTATCGACCGCGTAGACCGCAACGACGTGCGGCGAACCGACGTATCCGCCGCCGCCGGACAGGGTGAGACCGACCGCGGCACCGGGTGTGACCGAAATGCCGAGCGAGTTGCCGCTGGCGTTCGGGTTCAAGGTATCGGTCGCGCTCACGGTCTGAATGCCGGACGTCCGCAGTGCGACCGCGAAGGTGTGCACCCCCGCGTCGGCCGCGGTGAAAGTGTAGTTGGCGGGCAGCCCCGCTCGCGCGTCGGTGCTCGTGAGATGCACCGTTCCGGTGTAGGACGCGGCGGTGTTATTGAAGGCGTCGAGCGCCACCACCGCGATGGCCGTCGTCATGTCGCCGGCGGTCGCTGTCGCG
>JAYVTJ010000960.1:0-1787 GCA_043774415.1 Fimbriiglobus sp.
CGTTCGTCGGCATCGTGCAGGAGGTCTACCGGCGCAGCCGGCAGAAGGACATCGGCGAGGAATCGGCGCGCTTCGACGGCCGCAGCCAAGAGTCGCCACCGTTTGAGTCCGAGGGCGTGACCTTCGCGGAAGTGGCGATCCTCCGCACCCTCCCCGTGGCCCACACGCCGCCGACCGAAGAGAGCGCCGTGTACCTTGCCACGGCCGAGGAAGCGGCGAAGGGCTACGGCGTGGACCGCATGGGCCATCGCCTCGATGTGGGGCTGCTGCGCAACGGCGGCGAGCAGTTCGCCGGCTGCGCCGCCATCGACCTCGACTTCCTGCTGGGGAAGAACGGCGGCCACATGAACGTCAACGGCATCGCCGGGCTGGGGACGAAATCGACGCTGCTGCTGACGGTGAACTGGCTCCTGCTGCGCGAAGCGGCGAAGCAGAAGCGCGAACGCCCGAGCGATACGGCCCGCTTGCAAATCGTGCCGATCATCTTCAACGTGAAGAACTCCGACCTCTTCTTCATCGACCGCGGGAATAAAGAGTTCAAGAAGGCCGAGACGGCGAACCGCGACGACTGGCGCCGGATGGGTATCGATGATCCCCGGCCATTCGCCAAGGCGCAGTTCTTCGCCCCGCAAGCGAAGGGATTGACGACCCCGGTGCCGACGGGGGGTCGGATCGGCGATGTGGCGCCGTACAGTTGGTCGCTCGCCGACATCATCGAAGGCGGGCTGTTCAAGTACCTCTTCGCGGGGGACGACTTGAACTCGGCCAATTTGGGCGGTCTGGTGGGCGAAGTCGAAGAATGGCTGACGAGCGGTCCGTCCGATGCGCCGAAGCTGCGATCCGCCGACGATGCGCCGCAGACTTTCGAAGCGATGATCGAATGGTTCCGGGACATCAAGAATCTGTCCGGTCCTGCCGCGAAGACCGGCCTGTTCGGCGAATTCGTATTGGCTACCAAGGCGAGTTTCTTCCGCCGGCTGAAGTACATCGTGATGGAAGGCAACGGCGTCCTCCGCCGGGATGACAAAGGGAACCCGTTGAAGATCCCCTGCGTGGATACCGAATCGCCGCTCGTCATCGATCTCAACGGCATCTGCCGCACGCCGAGCCTGCAGCGGTTCGTCGTCGCGGCGGTGTTCCACCAGATCCTGGCGACGCAGAGTGCGAAGCAGGTGCTCGGGCTGAAGTACCTCATCACGCTCGACGAACTCAACCGCTTCGCTCCGAAGGACAGTTCGGACGCCATCACCGAGCAGCTCGAAACCGTCGCGGCCGAGGGGCGCAGCCAGGGGATTATCCTGCTGGGCGCCCAGCAGCAGGCGAGCCTCGTGAAGCCGCGCGTCATCGAGAATGCGGCGGTGCGGGCCATCGGCCGCAGCGGCACGCTCGAACTCGGCCACGAAGTCTGGAAGTTCCTCCCGCCGCCGACGCGCAACGCCGCGGCGCAACTGCTTCCCGAAGAGAAGCTGCTGTACCAGCCGAGCTTCCGCGAACCGATGCTCGCGAAGATCCCGTTCCCGCCCTTCGCCCTCAGCGAGAACGACGCCGAAGCGGCCGTGGTCGCACCGGGATCGACGGCCAAATTCTACACGGTTCCCGAAGAGAACATTTTCTGAGGAGCGCGATGAAGATCATCCACACGGCCGACTGGCACCTCTGCGACACGCTGGGTCGGAACGACCGCACGAAAGGGGTCTGATCCCACTGGTGCGCCCTTTTCCCTTCGCTAATTCCTTTTCCGATCTCGAGCTTCGTAGGAGTGGTCTATAACACGCGGCGTCCGACTG
>JAYVTJ010000961.1:0-3229 GCA_043774415.1 Fimbriiglobus sp.
CGAACTGGACAACGATGCCGCGAAGGGCAAAGCTACGGCCCCCGCCGTGATTGCAGCCGTCCCGGCCAGCGAACTCGATAGCGAATCGCCCACGGCCGCCCACCGCCGCGGCGGATGGGGCTACGGCGGCGGCTACGGTGGCTACCGCGGCGGGTTCTCCGTCGGCTACGGCGGTTACCGGAGCTACGGCTACGGTGGATACGGCGGCGGCTACCGGAGCTACGGATACGGCGGCTACGGTGGTTACAACAGCTACTACGGCGGAGGCTACTACGGCGGCGGATACGGTGGTTACAACAGCTACTACGGCGGAGGGTATGGCGGCGGCTACGGCGGTTACTCGTCGTACGTCTCCGTCGGCTACTACCCGTCGTACGGCGGCTGCTGGTAAGTGCAACACACCGGCGGTGATCCGATCGCGGATCGCCGCCCTTTGCTCGTCACCAAGCTTCACACCCTCTGCCGAGTTGCACCATGCGCCGCCTCGGAGCCTGTCTCTCCGTCTGCCTGCTCGCCGGTCTCGTGGTCGCCGTGGAACCACCGGAGCCGACACCCAGCCTCACGGCTGCTTCCAAATTGACCAACGCCGAAAGCGTCCGCCGCAAACTCGGCCTCTATTCGAACTATCCCGCCGTGCCGGCCATCGGCACCGTGAAGGTCGCGATCCTCGATTCCGGCTTCGACCGCTTCGACGGCAAGCGCACATACCTGCCGAAGAAGACCGAGATCGTCGAGCACTACGATCCCGAATTCATCAAGGCGAACAAGCTCGGTGACCCCGCGTTCCAAAAGCCCTTTGTGCCGGGCGAAGCGCACGGCCGGCTGATGGCGCAGCTCGTCTGGGCCGCGACCGGCGGCTCGCAATTCGGCCCGCAATTCCACCTCCTCAACGCCAACGGGCCGACACTCTTCCGGCGAGCGGTGCGCTACGCTATCGAGAAGAAAGTGGACATCATCCTCTTCAGCGGCACCTTCGAAGGGGCCGGGAACTACGATGGCCGCGGCCCGATCAACGCCGCCGTCGACGAAGCGACCGCCGCCGGGATCATCTGGATCAACGCGGCCGGGAACAGCGGGAACATGGTCTACAACGGCCCGGTGACCGTCGATCAGGACGGCTACTTGAAGCTGCGGTCGGGCAACGATCCGACGACGCTGCGCTTCGCCAACCACTTGGATGAGAACGCCATCACAGTCACGCTCACCTGGAACGATTACCGCGAAACCGAGGATGCCGGAACCGAGAAGGACCTCGACCTCGTCGTCGAAGATTGGCTCGGCAAAGTTGTCGGGGAAGGCAAGCTGAAGCAGGTGGCGCCGGACAAGATCGCGGGCATCGGCGAGAGCAAAAACCCGCGCGAACGGGTCGTGCTCTCCGAGTTGCCCGCGAACCAGCCGGGGCAAGAGTACCGCATCCGCGTCAAAGCGAAGAGCGCCAACTTCGGCCACCTCGACCGCGTCCGCATCCTCGTCTCGGCGACCCGCACTGCTGCGATCACCGACCCCGACACCGGCAAGGTCGTCGTCCCCGTCGAGTTCATCGATGCGATGCCGCGCTGCGAGATTTACCCGCCCGCCGATCATGCCGGTGTCCTCGCCGTCGGCGATTCCTCGCTCCAGTCCGCAATGGGGCCGACGATGGACGGTCGCCTGAAGCCCGATGTCGTGCTGTCCGATTCCGTGGCCCGCTTCAGCAACGGGGACGAATCGATCGGCTCCTCGAATGCGGCCGCGTACTTCGCCGGCGTCGTCGCGGTGCTGCGGGCCACGGAACCGAGCTTGACCACCGGCAACCTCCGCGATTGGGTGCGCGGCCTCGACCGCAAAAAGACCTCGACCTCGGCGCGCATCCAGACCGCAGTCGATCCCGCGGCACTGCCCGAGCCGTACCCTGCGACACCGACGCCGAATCAGCAGCGGGCGATGCGCTACGCGGCCATCGCGCTCGAAGAGAAGAAGCGGCGCGGGGAATCGAACCCGGAGATCACCGTCTCCAGTCCCGGTGGCACGCAGGTCGTCCGGCCGGGGGACTTCGCCAAAGATCGCGCCGTCGTCCCCGCTTCGAACTTCAAGGTGATCACGCCGGCGGAATCGCCGAAGCGCGAGTCGCTCGCGCACGCCCCGTGGGAAACGCCGACCCCCCGCGAACTGGCGACGCTGGTGCGGACTACGAAGTAGAATATTCGAGTGGAGGTTCCCGTCGCGTGGAGACCAAACTCATGAGTCACGTCGTCGTCGAAGCCACACTCGATAACTTGGAAAACCTCTGGTCGGTCCGCAAAGGCACGCCCACCGCCGATCAGGCGTGGAGCAGCGTCGTGATGGATGCGCTGGTCGATACCGGCGCGACGCTGCTTTCGCTGCCGACGCGATTGATCCGCGAACTCGGGCTTCAAGCCGTTTCGAGGAAGCGTGTCACGAGCAGCGCCGGAATCGCAGAGACGACGCTGTGCGGCTCACGATCCAAGGCCGTTCTTGCACGATGGATGTCATCGAAGTGCCGGATGCCGTTCCGGTGCTCATCGGTCAAATCCCGCTCGAACACCACGATTTCACCATCGACATGCAGGGTCGCAAACTGGTCGGCAACCCCGCCCACGGCAGCGAGCCTATGTACGAATTGTGATGACTGGGGATATCGCCGATGGCCAAGAAGAAGCCGCTGAGTTCGCTCCACCTCGAAATCGAAAATGAGGACTGGGTCGCCATCACCGGTGCTCCCGCCGAGTTGGAACGGCTCGGCCTACTGATGATCGAGTTTGCTCGTAACGACGCTGAACGCTGCCTCATCTTGGACTCGCCATCCGACTACTTCCGCGATACGAGCCTCGGCATCACGCTCTACAAGAATGATCGCGGACCGAATGCGGATTGAATCGCCCACGCCACTCTCACACCGTCAGAAACCGATCCCGGCCGAGAATTGGCCAACTCCCGACGATCAACCCGTTCTCCGCGATCAGCGCTTCTTTGTGCAGCGCTACCGTCGGGCAGATGTGGCTCGGCAGCGCATACACTACATCCCCCGGCTGATAGCGTTCGGCGTGCACCGTCTCGACGATATAGTGCTCTTCGTTGTGACCGACCGGCGTGTGCGGGGCGAACTCCAGCAGATGCACGCGCTTCCCGGCCGGCGGATCGCTGGCCACGGCCTTCGTGCCGAGGTCGAGCGTCACGCGGTTCGCCGTCGGCTTGCTCACGACGCGCGTGAGCAGCGCCGCCGCCGGCG
>JAYVTJ010000962.1:0-3383 GCA_043774415.1 Fimbriiglobus sp.
GCGATTCGGAGATTTATCCGAGCGCGTGCTCCATGCGGTCGCGGGATTCAGTCCGCGTCGGAGACTTGCGGTGTTGGAACTGCTGGGGGCAATCCAGCGCGATACTGTGGCGGATGAAGCCAGTCGCGCTGTCGCATGCCTGCTCGCCATCGAGTTGGACAGTGACGATCTCCCGGCATTCGAGGAATGTCTGGGGTACTTGGCCCGGCCGGGCCAAACATTCGACATGCAGAACACCGATCGGTTGGCCCGCACGGCGGCTCTCCACCATGGCGGGGGATTCGCCGCGGTGATGAAGAGGCTCAAGGTCGCGAAAGATTCCGAGAGTTTACGACTTGGCGCCGAGTGGCTCGCGGGGATGGCGAACCAGTTGGATCGAAACGAAGCTTCAGCGGGATTCGATCGCCTGATCGATGCAATTGTGCGGACCGTCGATTGGAACGACCGTGAGTACTTGGACGATTACATCTACAAATCCACGGGCCGGGCGATCCGAGAGTTGAGCGCACGGATCGATCATGGCACGGTGGCCGAAGGAGTGAAGCGATTGTGCACCGCCGTCGGAACGGCGCCGGAACGGCGAACGCTGCACTTGATCGGAGAAGTTGCCCTCCAAATCGCAGCCGCCTCTAGCGACGATCACAAGGGAGAATACTGCGCATCATACTTGGAAGCATATCGCAAAAGCGAACGAAAATCCGATCTCTGGGCGCTGCTGCATGCGGGTGTCACGGGCACGACTCCCGCGTTTCAAAAGCTGCAAGAAAGCAGTTGGCTATCCGCGGCAATTATCACGACGAAAGTCGCTTCGAACTGTGATCGGAATCGAGAGCACGCGATCGAATCCATCACGGCCCTCGCTCCGATTCTCGACGCCGAGAACGCTTCGCGGATATTTGGAGCCATGTTGAAATGGAAGCTCGAAGAAAATGTCTTCCTGGTATCCTCCCTGATGTCAGGATCGCTACAAGCCGTTGCCCTCTGTGCCAATACCCCCGCCTCGCGGGCTGAAATCGTTGCAGCGATTTCGACGTCATTCATTGAAATGGCTCAGAGCATTCGGGATAAAGATGGAGAAATCAACCCGTGGCTGTCGGCGATATTCGGCTGTCTGAGTCCAACGGAGGCTTGGTTGCGATACAGCGAGTTGCTCGCGCTCGCGATCGAGTTCGACCGCGAAAAATGGCTGTGGTCGCTGTTGCGCGAACACGGGTCATTCAGCGGGCGCGTCGATGGGCTGGGCGCGGAAATCGTCGCCCGGACGACAATTCGGCGACTCGATGCACACCGGAAGCCCGCGATCATCGCGTGCGCCATCTTACCGCTCGATGCCATCGCGGATCGTCTCTCGCCATCCACGGCCCATGCCGTCTACTCGGCGTATTTGCGCGCCGTCGCATCGACACTGACGTACGCTCCGACACCGCACTCGCTGTCTCGAATGATCGAGCGCGTTCCCGTCGGCGACCGCGCCCCGTTCGCCGACGAGACATACAATTTGGTCACGGGGAGATTGGCACTGCTGACGGACATCGACATTTCCTCGTCGACAATTGCAAGTGCCCTCTCCGAACCGAGGCGACAGCACCATGCGGATCACTATCTTGCACTGCTGCGGAACGACTCCAGACTGCGCAGCGGTGCGCTCAAGATCCTCCCGTCCCTCCTGCAGACTCGCGACTTGGAATTTGTCCGCCGCGTCGCCGGGATCGCAATGGTCGGAGGACACGATCATATTGTCGTGCGTTTCGTGCTTTCGATATTGTCCCGTGATGATTCTGAAGCCGCAACCGCAATCGTTATGAAATTGCTCACCGACTCACTGTCCGATGCCGATTTCACATCGACTTACGAATCGCATATCTGGCACTCGGCCCTCGAACGCATCACCGATGTCCCGACCATCTTGAATCTCCTCCTTCAGGCGAACGCGACCGGGGAATTCCGCACCGACCTACTGAATCGCCTCGAAGTGATCACCGATCCGATCCCCGCGGTTACGTTTCTCGCCCTCGCTCCGACACTGCTGTCCGCAATCCCCTTGTGCGCTTTCGAGATGTATTACGACGACTCGGCGATGAAACCGCGGCGGTTCCGTTCGGTGTACGCCGCCGCCATCTGGGCCGCCGAGCGTTCCGGCATCGATCTGGATCGGCCGTATCACGATCCTTTGCTTTCGAAATGATGCCCGCACCAGCCGACTTCTTCGTGATCGTCTACGCCGAACTGCGCGATCTCGCCTCGGCGGAGCGAATTCCCATCTGGTAACATGACCCGCGGAGGATACAGCCATGCCGCTCCGCGACCATTTTCGACCGCCCGTCAGCCGCCAGGTTTCCTGGGAGGAAATCCACGCGATGTGGCCGGCCCGAATCGTCATGCAGTTGAAAGAGCAACTTCCGCCCGGCTTCGTCTCGGGGCCGATGGTTCATTCCGGTTCGCAAATCGAAGTCGATATCGCCACCTACGAACGGGACGACGCGCCGAGTGGCTACTCGGATCGCGGCGGCAACGGCGCTGTCGCCACGGCGACTTGGACCGTGGCCGAACCGAGCGTGGCCGTCGAAACTGATATCCCGGACTACGACGAGTACGAGGTCCGCATCTACGACGCCGAGCGCGAACGCACGCTGGTGGCGGTCATCGAACTCGTCAGCCCGGCGAACAAGGATCGGCCGGAGAAGCGGAATGCGTTCGTCGGCAAGTGCGCGGCCCTGCTTCAAAAGGGCATCGCCGTCAGCATTGTGGACGTGGTGACGACGCGGCAGTTCAACCTGTACGCCGAACTGATGGCCTTCCTCGGTCAGTCCGACCCGACGATGGGGGCCGAACCGCCGGCGACCTACGCCGCGTCGTGCCGGTGGCTGTTGCGAGGCGAGCGGGCGACGCTGCAAACGTGGTCGCACATCCTCGCGGTGGGCCATCCGCTGCCGACGCTTCCGCTCTGGCTGACACCCGTTCGCGTCGTCCCGCTGGACTTGGAGGCGAGCTACGAAAAAGCTTGCGACGACCTGAGCATCCGATGACCCCCGTCACGCAACTCCTGGACGCCGCCCAGCGCGGCGACCGACTCGCCGCCGCCGAACTGCTGCCGCTCGTCTACGCCGAACTGCGCAAGCTCGCCGCGGCGAAGCTGGCCCACGAGCGCACCGGCCACTCTCTCGATGCCACGGCGCTCGTCCACGAAGCCTATTTGAAGCTCGTGGGCGACCAGGCGTTCGACGGGCGCGGTCACTTCTTCGCGGCGGCGGCCGAGGCGATGCGGCGCATCCTCGTCGATCAGGCGCGGACACGAAACGCCGTCAAGCGCGGTGGCGGAGCGGACCGCGAGGAGCTTCGGGAGAACCAACGGATCGCGTCGCCCCCCGACGGAGAATTGCTCG
>JAYVTJ010000963.1:0-4381 GCA_043774415.1 Fimbriiglobus sp.
CCGATCATTTGGCGATGGGAGTTTCGGAGACCGAAACGCCGATCTTCGTGCCGTCCACGGGGATGGTGCGCTTGTCGGTTTCGCCGCTCGTGGCGTCGATGTACTCGACGACGACTTTATCCTTGCCGGTCGAGAGCGTCGCCCGGAGTTCTTCGAAGCTTTGCGTCCGCGTGCCATCGACCTTCAGGATGATGTCGCCTTTGCGCAGGCCGGCGGATTTCGCGGTGCCCTCGTAGAGGTCGGTGATCTTCAGGCCGGTCGCGACTCCGAAGGGGATGGTCGCATTCGGCTGCGGATTTTGGGGGATGATCGTCGGGTTCGTCGCGGGGTTGTTCACGAGATTCGGGTAGCTGTAGGCGGTCGAGGGGACTGACGGGTAGCTGGGAGTGTAATTTGGCTGGACCCCGTTGCCGTAGTAACCGCCGCCCGAATAGCCGTTGCCGTAGTAGCTCGGGCGGTAGGTGGATCCGCCGTAATACCCGCCTCCGCCGTAGCCCCCGCCGCCGAGACTCAAACCGAGCCCCAGCCCGAGGATGACCCCACCGCCGGAATAGCCGCCGTGGTACCCGCCGCCCGAATAGTGAGCGCCTCCGCCGCCGGGATGTCCACCGCCGGGGTGCCCGCCGGCGGGATGTCCGCCGCCGCTGTGGCCGGCGGTGGGATGCCCTGCCGCGAACGAAGGTGTCGCCGAGAGCATCGCGGCGGCCGCGACTGCGAAGATGCGTTTGCGAAGGGTCATGGCATAACTCCGAGGTGGGAATCGAGGGTGCTGAGATGCTAACGGATTTTACCGGTCCGGCTTGCGCCTCCTACAGCAAATATTCCGCCCGGGCGTTCATTTCGCTTCGAGGAGTCGCCGGTAATCGTCCCATTCGAGCGGGTGCAGATTCGCCTCGCTCAAGCCTCGCTTCTTGGCTTCGACGAGCGCCGCCGAGCGCGCGGCGGCGTTCCCGAGTCTGTGGTACGCCAGTGCCATGTGGTACTGGAATACCGGGCGGGGATCGGAACTCGCGGCGGCATCGAGATCGCGGAGAGCCTCGTGGAAGTCTCCGGCCGCGATGCGGACCAGCGCCCGCGTATCGAGAAGTGAGGGGTACGGCCCGCGCAGCGCGATGGCTTCGTCGATGAGCTTCACGGTGCTTTCGCCGCCGTCTTTTTTGTGGAGGGCGGTGAGGAGGGCCAAGTTGTTGAGCGGGATGCCGCGGGTCTCGGGCGAACTGTTCTCGGCCGCGCGGCGGTAGAAGTCGATCGCTTCGCCGTAGGCTCCGCGCGCATCGGCGAGTTCGGCCGAAGCCGTCAACAGGTCCTCGTTCTTGGGCAGCTCTTTCGATTTCTCCGCGACCCACGCTTCGATCCGAGCGACGGCTTTGTCCCACGCCGGCTTGTCGCCCGCGGGGATGGGAACCGCGACGCGGCTGCGGATCGCCATCGAATAGAGCCGGGCGGTCCCGGGGACCGGCGCGGTCGCACGGACGCCGTCCAGAATCGCGATGGACTCGGCCGAGCGCCCGCGGCGGATGAAGAACTGCACGAGGGGCACATGGGCCGTCGCCGTTTTCGCAGTCTCGGCGTGCGCCCGGTAGAGCTTCTCGGCTTCGTCGGCGCTGCCGATGGCTTCGAGTGCGCGGCCGACGCCGGCGAGTTTCTGGCCCGCTTCACCGGGCCAGGGGAAGTCGAGTATGAGCTTCGCGCCTTCGGCCTGGCGACCGTCCTTCGCGAGATAGCGGGCCTCTTCGAATGCGGTGTCCCAAGCGTTGGGGGCGCGGAGCTTCAAGCGGTTCAGCGTCTGCCGGGCCGCCGTCAATTCGCCGCGGTCCAATTGCAAATGGGCGAGCAGCGCCAGGTGATCCGGAGACGCGAGCGGCCCGACCTTCACCGCTTCGGCGAGGGACTTCACCGCGAGTCCGACTTCGTTCGATTGCAGGTGGAGCTTCGCCAGAAAGAAGTTCTGATCGGGCGTAAGCGGCGAGCGCGCGATCGTTTCGGTCAGGATGTCGATCCCCATTTTGCGCCGGAACGGATCGATGGCGAGCACGAACGCTTTCGCTCGGGTGTCGTCGAGTGACCCGCCGTCGTCGCGCAGATTTTCGTCGAGCCAGCCGACGGCCGCGGGGACGTGCTTGAAGCCGTCGGCAACCGACACGGCCGCGATCGCCCGCATCCGCCGGCCCCAGTGGACGAGTTCGCGCTTGCCGGATTCGCTGGCTTTCGTCAGCAGGTCAGCCGCGTCCTTCGGCTTCCCCGTGCGCTGATAGAGCGCGTACAGGCGGAGGGCGATCGATGGATCGGCGGGTTGGAGTTCCCACGCTTTCTTGAACTCGGCCTCGGCCGCCGGGAAGTCGCCGACGATCTCGCGGCACTCGCCCACGGCCAGCGCGATGGCCGCGGGACTCGCCTTCACGTCGGGCTGGCGCAAGCGCTTTTCGGCGGCGTCGGCCTGGGTCACCGCCGCTGGTTTCTGTCCGGTCGCCGCGAGGAAGCGGACGATGGTCACCCAGATTTCCGGCGCGTCGTCTTTCAGCGACTTGGCTTTCTGAAGTGCGGCCAACGCTTCGTCCGTCGCGCCGAAGATGAAGAAGACCGTGCCGCGGGTCAGGTGGTCGCGGTACGATTCCGAATCCGCAGCCTCCTTCGAGCGCACCCACTTCAGGTTCTGCTCCTTGTTGTCCGTCAGCGCCGACAGCATCAGCCCGTACTGGCGCTGCAAGTCGGCGGGGAGTACGCCCCCTTCCGTGATGCGCGTGAGCAGTTGGGTCGCCTCGCCGTAGTTCTGCCGATCCCAGAGGATCTGGACGACGCGGCGGATCAGCGCCTCGCTCCGCTCTCCCCGGTCGATGGCCTTGCGATAATTTTCGAGCGCCGGATCCAACTTCCCTTCGACATACGAGACATCGCCGAGGAGGACGTGGATGCGCCCCCACGAATCGCGCTTGGCGCGGGCGGTGGTCAAGCGGGCGGCCCAAGCGGCGCGGGTCGGTGCATCCGCCTGGGGCTTCATCAGGAACTCGCGGGAGATTTCCGCGACGATGGTCACCGCGCCGTCCGCGCCGTCGAGCTTGCGGATCTCGTCGAGCGCCCGGTCGCGGGCCTCCGGATTCGGCACTGCGTTCGCGAGATCGAAGAGCGTCAGCCGCGACGAGAGATCGAACGGCATCTCGGCCGTCGCCCGTCCGAGGAGCACGACCGCTTCGACGCGCTTGTCGAGCGCGACAAGCAAGTCGGCCAGCGCCAAGCCGAGGCGGAAGCGCTCGGCGGGCGCGAAGGGCGGAGTCGCGGGGCCGGCGAGCGCGAGGATGGCCGCGAGGTCGAATTTTTTGGGATCGCGCGCGAGCAAGCGGGCGCGGAGCAACCGGAGATCGACGGCGTCGCCGACCTGCTTCGCCGCTTCGTCGAGGGTCCGCAAGCCCGAGTCGGGATCCCGATTCCCGCGGAGCAGCGCCAGGGTCAGCCACGACCGGATCCGCTTCGGATCGGCCGCGAGTTCCGCAGTGAGGTCCGAAATCGCTTCGGCCGGCTGCCGCTGGAGAAGGAGCGCATCGGACGCGATCGCTCCGATGTCCGGCGGATAGGGCTTCGCGCCGAGCGCCCGCTCGAGTTCGCTCCAGTTGCGGCTCGCCTCGGGCAGTGCGGCGATCTCGGCGAACTTGATCCGGGCAAAGCGGACACGGGCCAGCGCATTCTTCGGGGCGAGGTCGCGGTAGTATTCGGCGGCCCGCGCCGTCTGACCCATGGCCGCGAGCGACTCGGCCCTCCCGAACTGGGCGGCGACCGAGTACGGGTCGATGCTCAGCGCCAGTTCGTAGCTCCGGAGCTGGTTCGGCAGATCGCCGGCGCCGCCGTACGCCTGGCCGAGCGCGAGGTGAGCCTTCTTGTGCAGGTTCGAGTTCCGCCCGATGCCCGCGAGCGAACCCTGCAGCAGCGGCAGACCCTGCGGCCAGTCGCCGCTCAGAACCGCCGCGCGGCCCCGGAGGTACTGCGCGGCTTGGGTCGAGCGCTCGCCCGATGCGAGTCGGTCGGCCGTCGTGAGAGCGGCGGCGTACTCCCTCAGGTCGATCAGCCGGTCGGCCACCTCGAGCAACCGGTCATCGCCGTCGGGGAGCTTGCGGACGGTCTCGAGCAGCAATTGCTTCGCTTCGCCCTCGGAGTTCGTCGCGATCATCAGTTCGGCGACACCGAGCGTGAGCGGAATGCTGTCGGGCTGCGACTGCCGGGCCTTTTCCAGGAGCGTCCGGGCGAACTTGGGATCGTCGGCCGCACTCAGGGCCGCGAGTTGCAGGATGATGTCGATGTCCGTTTCGCCACCGGGGAGGGCGTAGGCCACTGCGATGTCTTCGCGGGCACCGCGGCGATCTCCGTTCGCCATCCGGTAGCGACTGCGGAG
>JAYVTJ010000964.1:0-2578 GCA_043774415.1 Fimbriiglobus sp.
CGTCGCTCGGGTACGGCGCGAGCTTGCGGTTGAGGGCGTTCGTCGCCAGCGTCTGCGGGTCGCTCTTCTGCTGCTCGAACCCTTCGACCTCTTCGCGCTTCAGCGTTTCGAACTCGGCTTCGGGGAAGCTCGGTTCGCGGAGGATCTCCTTCAGGAGCGTTAGCACGGCGGGGAGGTTCGCCTTCTTCGTCTGCAGGCTCGCGGTCAGTTCCCCGGCGTCGGCCCGGATGCTCACGACGGCGTTGAGCTTGTCGAAGGCGTCCTTGATCTGCTCGCGGCTCTTGGATTTCGTGCCGCGGAGCAGCATCGACCCCATGTAGTCGGCGGCTTCGCTCTGCCCTTTCAAACTCTCGAGGTTGCCGAAGCGGAGGTTGATCACGGCCGTGACCGTTTCGCCGCGCGTCTTCTTCGAGAGGAAGGCGTACTTGACGCCGCCGATGTCGCCGCGCGCGACGCGCTTCTCGACGTTCTCCGGCGTCGGGTCGAACACTTCCCCGGAGGCGACGGCATCGCGACCGACATAGCCCTTCACGAGTTCTTCAATGCCCGGCGTGCTCGGCACCGACGCGCGCTCGGCCTGCTTCGTCGGGATGTAGACGCCGACGGTGCGGTTCGCGCGGACGAGGTACTTGGCCGCGACCTTGTTGACGTCGTCGGCCGTGACCTTTTCGAGCCGGTCGCGGTGGAGGAAGAAGAGGCGCCAATCGCCGCACGCGGCCCAGTCGGACAGGCTGATGGCGAAGAGCTGGCTGTTGCTGAGGGTCCGCTCGCGCTGCTGCGTGAGGGTGCGGACGGCGCGCTCGACTTCGTCCTTCGTGATCGGCGCCTTCGCGAGGTTCTCGACCGTGTCGATCAGGGCATCGCGGGCCGGTTCAACTTTGTCCGGCTCGGTGAACGCGAGCAGCGTGATGGTGCTCGGGTCGTGCGTGTTGCGGGCGAAGCCGCCGGTCTGGCTCGCCTTCTTCGTTTCGACGAGGGACTTGTACAGCCGGCCGGTCGGGGCCGTGGTGAGCACGCTGTTGAGCACTTCGCAGGCGGCGTAATCGGCGTGGGCCGCGGCCGGGATGTGGTAGACCAAGCCGGCGGCACCGGTGTCGCCGACGCGCCGCAGTGTGACGTTGCGCTCGCCGTCCTGGGGCGGTTCTTCGGTGTACGTCGGCGGGAGCGGCTCCTTCGGCGCCGCGATGGTGCCGAAGTGTTTGGCGATCAGCGCGAGCGCCTTCGACGGTTCGAATTGGCCCGCGATGATGAGCATCGCGTTGTCGGGGCGGTAGTACTTCTTGTAGAAGGCCTTGAGGCTGTCGATGGGCACCTTCTCGATGTCGGTGCGGTTGCCGATGGTCGATTTGCCGTAGTTGTGCCACTCGAACGCGGCCGCCTGCATGCGCTGGAAGAGGATGCCGATCGGGCTGTTCTCGCCGCGCTCGAACTCGTTGCGGACGACCGTGAATTCGCTCATCAGATCTTCGCGCTTCACGAAGCTGTTCATCATCCGGTCGGCTTCGAGTTCGATGCCGAACTCGAGGTTCTCGTCGCCGGCGGTCATCGTCTCGAAGTAATTCGTGCGGTCCACGGCCGTGGTGCCGTTGAAGTTGGCGCCGTGATCGCGGAGCGCCTTCGGCACATCGGTGAACTTGGGGCAGCCCTTGAACACCATGTGTTCGAGCAGGTGGGCCATGCCCGTTTCGCCGTAGCCCTCGTGCCGGCTGCCGACGAAGATGGTGCAGTTGACGGTGACCTTCGGGCTGGAGGCATCCGGGAGCAGGATGACCTTCAGCCCGTTCTTGAGCTTGTACTCGGTGAGGCCTTCGACGGTGCTCCCCTTGGTGATGCCATCGGGCAACGTCGGCTCCTTGGGTGTTGCGGGTTTGGGCACCTGCCCGGAGATCGCCGGCAGGGCGAATGCGAGTAGCAGCAGAACACACGGAAGGCGGCTCATGGTGGGAAACTCCTGGGCCGCCCGGGGAGGCGCGACAGCGCGGGCGGTTCGGGCTATCTTCGGGGAGGCGGGGTGGGATTCAAGGGGATGGAAGGGAGTAGCATTGTTTGTGGCCGACCGAATAGACTGATACCGGGCTTCGCCATCACGAGATCACATCCGTCATGTCCAATCGCCTGAAACTGCCGATCATCCTGCTGGTTGGTCTCCCCGCTCTGCTTGGCTGGAGCGAGTATGAGCGACACCAAGGAGTCCGCCGCGTACTCACGCCGAGAGAACTCGAAGCGGATCTGCGAGAAAGATTCAATCTGGGTGAAGTGTCTTTGAATGAAGAGTCTTCAGGCCACTTCACGGGAAGCGGGAAGGGCAGAGGTGGCGTTTACGAATTCGACATCGGGCAAACTCCGACTGAGCGACGTTTGGACGCCAATTGGAAAGGTCACAACTCTTCGGGCGGTACAGGTGCGTGGACAGGCTATCATGACCGCTGGCACATTCACATCGCCATCGGGCTGATGTATGCCGCCGTAGTCGGTGTATACGCCAAACGATGGCTTCTACTGCTCATTGCAAGCCGGCGCCTGGGGCGTTGCCCCAGTCTGAGAACTCCCAGCCCGTTGGGCTGAAGAATAGCGCTTC
>JAYVTJ010000965.1:0-3216 GCA_043774415.1 Fimbriiglobus sp.
AGCTCATCCGCAATTTCGGGAGACCGTCCAGTGATCCGCAAGTCCATCGTCCGCCATCGTCCGGCGTTCACACTCATCGAGCTGCTCGTCGTCATCGCCATCATCGCGATTCTCATCGGCCTGCTGCTGCCGGCCGTGCAGAAAGTTCGCGAGGCTGCGGCGCGCATGAAGTGCTCCAACAACCTCAAGCAGGCCGGCCTCGCCCTGCACAACTATCACAGCACCTTCGAGAAGTTTCCGCTGGGCCAAGGGCCCGGCATCAATTCGGCGGCGGGCTGGCGCGTGAGCGTGCTCCCCTACATGGAGCAGGACAACGTGTTCAAGCAGATCCTCCCCACGGACATCTACAACTCCACGGTTCTCAAAGGCACATTCTCCGTTTTCACCTGCCCGTCGAGCACTCTGCCGACCAACCCCACCGACACGCTCTCCGGCTGGCACACGAACCCGGGCCATCACGTTCCGTCGTACATCGGCATCATGGGCGCGTACCCCGATCCCGTCGGCCGGACCACCGGCACAATTTACGCCTCGAACTATGGCGGATGGTGGGCGAACTCCGGCATGCTCCTCGCGAACGAGCAGGTGAACGTGCTGGGCTGCAGCGATGGGACGAGCAACACGTTCATCCTCGGCGAGCAGTCGGCCGCGGTCGGCACTTCCGACTTCCGCAGCCGCTACTACAGCCCCTGGGGCGGCTTCACTCAAGGGTGCGCGGTGGGCAGTTGTCCGCCGGGTGCCGACACTTGGGGCATGGGGCTGACCTGCGTGGCATACGCGCCCAACAGCAAGACGGCCGGCGCCGGGGCGAACATCACCTACGGCGGAAATACGATTCTGAACTCGAACCACACCAACGGCCTCAACATGCTCCGCGCCGACGGCTCGGTGCAGTTCGTTTCGAGCGGTATGGCTTTCTCCACGTTCCAGGCGATGTGCGTCCGCAACGACGGGCTCGTCGTCTCCGAACAGTGAGTTCCCCGGCCGCGCTCCGCACCGTCCATTCGGGAGTCCGTTCCATGCTCCATCCGGGATTCGTCCGCCGGTCCTTCGCGACCGGCCTCGCACTGGCTTCGCTCGTCGCACTCGGATGCGGTGGCGGCAAGCCGTCGGGCTCCGTGAGCGGCACCGTGAAGTACAAGGGTGCCCCGCTCGGCGACGGCGATGTGAACTTCATCGGCAAGAATGGTTCGGCCGCCGTCGCGAAAATCGACGCCTCGGGGGCGTTCAAAATCGAAGGTTCGCTCGACGCCGACGAGTACCGGGTCTACTTCAGTTCGCCTCCGCCCGAGCCGGTCGCACCCGGTGTGAAGCCGGCGAAAGCGAAGTCCGACCTGCCGGCGAAGTTCAAAGATCCGGCCACGAGCGGGGTGGTGATCCCGATCAAGACCGGCAAGAACGACGTGACCATCGAGTTCAAAGACTGAAGCGAGAATCGGATCACCGCGTCCGACTGCCGGGATGATTCGCAGCGACGATGGGTGGCGGGAAAGACCTCGACCGAGATTTCGGAGTCCGATTCACACCCGCGCCGACTTCCAGCGGCCGCTCGCCCACCGCGCGACGAAGAGCGCACCGCGGAAATACAAATCGGCGACCATCGCGATCCAAGCGCCGAGCAGGCCCCAACCTAGGCCCGGCAGCGTGCCCAGTGAACCGAGATCGACGCTCTCCCGCGACAGCCAGAGGGCCAGCGGGATGCGCACACCGAGGAAGCCGGTCCACGAGAAGAGTGCGAGCACGCGGGTGTCCCCGGCCGCGCGGAGGCTCGCGGTCAAGATGATCCACGCGGCCACGGCGGGCATCGCGAATGCGATGGTCCGCAGGGCGCTCACGGCGAGCGCCGTGACCTGCGGCTTGCCGGGGCTTTAGAGTTCGCACATCGGCTCGGCGAGCAAATAGAAGAAGAGGCCCATCGCACTCATGAGCGCGCAGCCGAGGCCGTAGGCGCTCCATCCGTAGCGCGCGGCGAGGTCCGGACGCTTCTGCCCGAGACTCTGGCTGACGGTGGCGGATGCGGCCGCACCGAAGGCGGCCCCGGCCAAGTAGCCGAGCGCCTCCCAACGCAGGGCGATCCCGTGCGCCGCGGCCGACACCGTGCCGAGCCCGTTGACGATGCTGAGGAACCAGAGCTGGCAGCAGGCGATCGACAGACTGTCGACGGCGGCCGGGATGCTGACGCGCAGCAGCCGTCGGAGGATCGCGGGATCGGGCGCGAGCAGCGCGAGGTTCAGCTTCAACCCCGAGCGCCCGCGCAGGAGCAGGGCGAGGATCGTGAGACCTCCGAGGGAGTGAGCCGCCGCGGTGCCGAGCGCGATGCCGGTGAAGCCGAAGTCGAGGGCGGGGCCACCGCCGCCCGAGAGCAGCCACGCGACGGGCACATTCACGAGGGCCACGCCGACGAGCACGGCGAGGCCCGTTTTGGTGTCGCCCGCGCCGACGAGGCACGCGATGCCGGCGGTCTCGATCATCTGCAGCACGAGGATCGCCGCGAGGGGTGTGAGGTACTCGACGGCGATCTGCGGGGAGTTGTCCCGCAGACGGATGCCGTCCATCAGAGTGTCGAGGCCGACGAGGGCGAGGATCGAAGCGAACGCCCCGAAAGCGACGGCGAGTACGATGGCCTGTCCGGTGGCGCGGTTCGCGAGGACGGAGTCCTTCGCCCCGATGCTGCGGCCGACGAGGGCCGTCGCTCCGGCACTCACCACGACGGAGTAGCTGCTGATGAACCAGTAGAGGTAGTTGGCCGTGGTGAGCGCGGCCTGGTGCTCCTCGGAGAAATGCCGGGCGAGGAATTGATCGTACTGCTGGATTAGGAAGAAGGTGTACTGCTGGGCGAGGGCCGGGATCGCCAGGCGGAGGATGCGGCCGATCAGCGGAGCTTCGGAGGGGGTCGGTTCGGGCATGCCGTCATGATAGGATACCGGCATGGCGAGCGACCCCGCGAGTGCCGAGCCGACCCCGAAGCCGCGCGAGCCGAAGTGGCGCTCGCTCTTCCGCCGCTCGCGCTCGGCGGTCTTCGTGCTCAGCGGCAACCGGCGTCTGCGCTATGCGAACCCCGCATGGGAAGCGGCCACCGGCATTCCGCTGATCAAGGTTCGCGGCACGAAGTTCTCCGAGTCGCGCACCTCGGCGTCGGCGCTTTGGGTCGCACTCGCGCCGCCTCCCGAAGTCTGGCGGGGGGAATCGGCGCGCGTCCGCCGCGCGGCGCCGGGC
>JAYVTJ010000966.1:0-7462 GCA_043774415.1 Fimbriiglobus sp.
CCCAACGACATCAAAGGCCCGATGCTGGAGGCCATCGCCAATCGGCCCGATGTCCTTGCCCTCGTGTCGAATGCCGAGACCGATTTCACCCCGCACCTCTGGTACTACGCCGGCCTGCCGCCGGAACCGGCGTCGTCCGTGCGGGCGACGAGCGTCGCGCTGCTGAACGCCCTCACGGCCGGCGTTGCCGACAAGAAGAAGCCCGAAGCGGAACTCACCCGGTTGGCGCAGCCCTTCGCCGTGCACGCGGCCGGGTTCCGCACGCTCGACAAAGTCGCCAACAAGGTGAAGATCTCGACGTGGGATGCGGACAAGCTCGTCGTGAAGGTCGAGGAAGTGACGCCGGCGCAAGCCGAGGAATACTTCGGCCTCAAGTACCTGCGCTGGGCCATCGAGCGGAACCCGGCCTACGAACCGGCGCAGATCGCGTTCGTTTCGCTCGCCACGGAGCGGGCCGTCGAGCGGGCCAAGTTCGGCGACCTCAGCAAGACCGAGCCGGGCGTCTATCAACTGCTCTCGGCCGCACCCGCGGCCATGCTGACGGGGCTTCTGCAAACGGCCCTCGCCGAGAAGCGGACGGCCCTCGCGCTCGGTCTGCTCCAGGCCATCGGGGATCGCGCCCAGAAGGAGCCGCTCTCCGGATCGGGCAAGGATCGCCCGTCGCCCGCGGTGCAAGCGCTGAGCTACCCCGATCCGCGCGTGCAATTCGCGGCCGCCCTCGCGCTGCTGCGATCGCCCGGCGCCCCCACGCACGGTCAATCGGCCAAGATCGTCGAAATCCTCCGCCGCGCCCTGAGTGCGGACTCCGACGGCGGGGGCGGGAAACTGGGCCGGGCCATCATCGCCGATCCGAGCGCCGCCCGCGGAGACAAGCTAGTCGCGGCGTTCCGCGAGGCGGGGTACTCGGCCGAGCGATTCGCTTCGGGCCGTGCGCTCATGCGTCGGCTCGGGGAAGCGAGCGATTACGACCTCATCGTGATCGACCGGCACATCGTCGATCCGCTCTTCGCCGATACCCTCACGCAGGTGAATGCCGAACCGCGCAGTGCCGGCCGGCCCATCGTCGTGGTCGCCTCGTCCGATCTCGCCCGGCCCGTTCCCTTCGAGCATCTGCTCCTGCGCCTCGCGCTGCTGATCGCGGCGACGGAGACCGAAGACATCAAGGTGCCCGAGCCTTACGTCCGCGATCCGAACCGGCCCTTGGACGATCCCGAGCAGATGAAGATCGCCAACGTCGAACGGCGCGACAACAAGATCGACGACCTCGCCGGCTACCGCATCAAGCGGATGAAGCGTATCGTCGAGGCGGCCGACATCAACACGACCGTCCCGCTCACGACGCGGATCGGCCTGCGCATCCCGCAACTCGTCTACGCCGTCCTCGCGGCCGAGTACAAGGCCACGGCGACTTCGGCCCCGCGCACTGTCAAGCAGGTGCAGACGACGACGCTCGTCGTCCGCAACCGCAGCGACCTCGACGACGCGGCGAAGGCCGTGAAGGACACCGATCAGCTCATCCGGCTGATGGATCAGATCGAAGCGACGATGAACGACGCCCAGAAGAAGAAGTTCGAAGACCTGCGCGAGCGCGTCCCGCCCGAACCGCTCGGGCTCGAGTTCGACACGGTCCGTGATCTCGATCTCGAAGCGAGCCTGCTGAAAGCGGCCCGCCCGTTCCGCGGAGTCCGGGTCATCCCGGAGCCGTTCTCGACCTTCAATTTGAAGCGCGACATCCAAGCGGTCGGGGGCGACCCCGCAGCGCTCCCCCGCGATGCGGCCGAGAAGAAGAACACCGCGAAGCTGGCGGGGGAGTGGCTCCGGAGACTGGCGCTCGACGAAGTGCCGGGCTACGACGTCAAGCCGGCCGAGGGGGATTTCCGCAAAGCCCTCGCCGACGATGAACTCGCCCCCGATGCGGCCGAGGCGCTCGCGCGCATCGGCACCGGCGACGCGCAGGTCGCCCTCGTGAGCTTGGCCCTCCAAGCCGGGCGGCCGGCGCCGATCCGCCTGCGAGCGGCCGACGCCGCCATCCGGCACGTGCAGGGCTTCGGCAAGCTGACGAACGAAACGGTCGCGGCGCAGGCGGCGACGATCGCGGATTCGGAACCCGATGCCGCGATCAAAGCCAAACTCGGAGTGCTGGCCCGGCTGGTCGCCGCGACCCCGCCCAATTTCGGTGCGATCATCAAGGCGTTCCCGGTGAAAGTGCCGCAGCCGCCCGTCAAACCTCTGGATCCCAAAGATCCGAAGGACCCCAAAGATCCTGTGAAAGAGCCGAAGAACTAAACGGCGCAAGTTCCGGGCGGGGTGCCGTCTCACTCGAAACGGACACGACCCCGGAATGCTGCGATGAACCCTTCCCGCCAGCCCTCGCTCGCCGATCTCACCAGCCGCTCGATGGCCGCTCGAGCGGCAACCGTTGCGCCCAGCGACGATTCCGGCGAGGTCGAACCCCACGAAGTGCTGGCAGGAATCCGGATCGATGCCGCCGCCGCGTGGGTCGATGCCCAACTTCCTCTTTTGCTCTTGGGCGTGACCACCGGGGCGAAACCGGCTCCGGCCGACTGGTCGAGCTTCGTCGAATGGAACTCCGGTCGCATCGGTATTCCCATGGCGGCGGGGCACTTCCCGCAGCGACTCCGCGATGTTTCCGGGCTGTTCGCAGCGGATTTGGCCGACGCTCCGACCTCGAAAGCAGCGGGTTTCGCATCCCTGAAGGCTTGGATCGACCGCAACCGCTCGGGAGATGATGTAGGTGTGGCACTGCTGGCGGCCGGACTGGCCCGCGAATTGGGCGATGCTCGGTCTATGGATCGCGGGACGACGCCCGCCGAACTCAATGAGTGCGCCGCCGACCTCTGGTGCTCCGGCGACCGCGAAGCAGCGCTGGCGATCTGGGAATCGATGCCGGCGAGTCCGGTCGCTTCCTTCAACCTCGGCATGGCCAACTTGATGCTGGGCCACCCGGCGCGGGCGCAAGGACATCTGAGTCGAGCGGTTGCCGGCCTCTCCGAGTCGAGTGCTTGGAAGCACCTCGCGTCACTCTACGTGACCGCGGCAACGATCAGGATTTCGTGACACGACACGCGACCGCCGGGCGCGACCGATTCACGCGAACTCCACCCGGATTCCGAGCGCGTCGAGCAACTCCCGCAAGGCCGTCAACTTCGCTTCATCGACCGCGAGCGCCGTCGGACCGAGCCGGTCCTCGATACAGGCCCTCGTCGTCGGCCACTGGATCAGCCCGTCGGCGATCTCCGCGTTCGGCACCTGCAAAATGAGCCGCTTCGACGCCAGCGACGGCGGCACCGTCGGCCCCAGCAGGAACATCCGACCGGCATCCGGGAGCGCCGCACCGGTGCGGGCGAGGAACCAGGTGTCGAGATCTTCGAGCTTCCAACCCCCTTGCACGGCCCGCCGCAAGCTCTCGGGAGTGAGCTGGAATTTGCGCGCCGCCGTGCCGTCGGCCGGGACCGCTTCCGCGAGCCGGCCGATCTCGGCTTCGAGGAGCAGGTCGGTCTGGCCCGCGTCGAGGTTGAGCGTCACGCCGTCGTCGTCCACGGCGATGCACTTCGTCGGCTTCGCTTCGTAATCGCGGTTGCCGATGAGCCGGAGGTTCTTGTAGTCCGGGTCGGCGCCGTCGGCGCAGAGGCCGATGCGATCGGTGATGCGGACCGCGATCATCCCGCGCGAAATGGCCACGTCGAGATCGGCGGGGGAGAGGAACTCGACGAGCGTCGCGGAGGTGTAGACGGCGATGCGCTCGCGCTTGTTCGCCCAGCGCTGGAGCAGGTCGATCACGGCCGCGGGGACGGGCCGGACCCCGTGCTGATTGAGCGTCTGCACGACGCCGCCGAGCGTGAGGCCGGTTTCCAAACCGCGGTAGGTCTGCTCCGCGGTGAGTTCGAGCGTGCAGGCCGGGCCGAGCGACTTCCACCGGGCGAATCGGCTGAGCTTCGCGATCAGCGTCGGCGTCAGCCCCTGGCGGTAGGCGATGATCTCGGCGTTCGGCTGCACCATGAGCGTCTGCAGGAACGCCGGGGCTTCGGGCACCTTCGCGCCGTTGGCGAGCAGGGCGCGACCGAGTACCGAGAGGCGGACGAAGCGACCGCCGGCGACTTCGACCATGCCGAGCGGGTAGAAGACTCCGAGCAGGAGGCTCTCGACCCACGGCGTCCCGCGGACCTGCTGGGCTTCGAAGGTCAGCCCGTTCTGCCAAGACGGGTGATGCTCCCAGAGCCACGCGGCCAGCGGTTCTGGTTCGCACCACTGCCCCGGTTTCGCCGCCGCGAGCAGCAGGAGGAGCAGCACCGCCGCCGAAGGAACGGCCGAGAGCTGGCCTTCGAGCAGTCGGTAGCCGAGGAGCGGGTCCCACGCTTCCAGCGCTTCCAATCCCGCGACGAGCGCCGTGAGTTCCTCCGAGAGCGCCTTCGGCGCAGCGTTCTTCTCGACTTCGTGCAGCGTCCACTCGCTCTCGACGATGGCGATCTTATCGGTGCCGAGCGCCCAGAAGAGGGTCAGCACGCCGATGTCCGGGAGGTTGACGAGGTGATCGGCGGGGGCCGCGGCGAGGAGTTCGTGCGTCTGCAAGCGCTGGAGATCGCGCTTGAACAAGGCCCGCGCCTGTGTCGTGCGCATCCCCCCTTCGGCGACGAGCTGGCCGACGGCAGCGATCCGCAGCGGCCATTCGAGTCCATCCGCGAGCCGGGGCACTTCGGACTTCGACAGCCCTTCGGCGGTCGCCAAGTTCGGGAGGCCGAGCGGTTCGTCCTTCGCCCGCGCGGCCACGGCCGGGAGCGCGAAGACCTCGGCGCCGAGCAGCCCTTCCCGACCGAACCAAGGCTGGAATCCGTTCAGCGGCTCGATCGATTCGCGGACCGGGAAGATCAGTCCGGCGTCGAGCAGGGCCTGGATCGGTGCGAAGCCCTCGGTGCTGCCGAGGGCCGCGAGGATCGTCAGCAGGTGGCCGACCTTCCACGTCGGCCGGCGCGACTGGCCGAAGATCGCGAGGGCGGCGCGGGCCATCGGCGTCTGATCGGCGATGCGGCGATCGACCACGGGCGGGTTGCCGAGGGCTGCGAGCATCCGCTCGGTGAGTTCGTCGATGGGGATGGGGTTGCGCGGCTTCAGCAGCGGGGACGCGACGGCCCGGCGCAGGGTTTCGGAGTAGCCGTCGAAGGCGATCCGGGCGCGCTCGGTCCAAAGGTCGGTTTCGGTGGGCATTCGCACTCGATGGGTTGTTACTTGCCGACCACTTGGGGCGTGTGACCCATCTTGATGAGTTCGTCGAGGACCGCGTCGATCCGCCCCGGGCGGATGAGCAAAGCGCGTTCCGAAAGCCGGCCGAGGACCTCCCCCGCGAGCTTCTTGCGCGCGAGCAGCTCCTCCGCGAGCACCGCATCTTCGGTGAGCACGAGGCAGACCCGCCGGTGCAACTTGACCGCCATCCGCGCCGGAGCCGACATGTTGCAAATCCCAGTGGTCAGTGGTTGGTGGTCGGGTAGGAAGCGTTCTGAACTGTCCACCGCCCACTATTCACTGGCCACTTCTTCGAGGGGTCGCTTGGCGGTCCGCAGCACATCCCGCTCGTCGAGGATCGAGTAGGTGTAGCCCTGCTCCGTGAGGAACATCTGGCGGTGGTGGGCGAAATCGAGTTCGCGGGTGTCGCGCGTCACGAGCGTGAAGAAGTGCGCATCGCCGTCGCCGCTGCTCTTCGGCCGGAGGATGCGCCCGAGCCGCTGGGCCTCTTCCTGGCGACTGCCGAAGGTGCCGCTCACCTGGATGAGCACGTTCGCGTCGGGGAGGTCGATGGCGAAATTGCCGACCTTCGACAGCACCATATGCCGGAGTTCGCCGCTGCGGAATTTGTTGTAGAGGTCTTCCCGATCCCGGCTCGGCGTCGCGCCCGTGATCAGCGGCAGATCGAAGCGCTTCGCGATGGTGCGCAGTTGCGCGAGGTACTGCCCGATAATCAGGACGCGCTGGTCCTTGTACTGCTCGAGCAATTCCGCGATCACCTCGTCCTTCCCGGCATTCTCGGAGGCGATGCGGTACTTGTGGCGCCAATCGGCGACGGCGTACTCCATGCGGGTTTTGTCGTCCGGGAGGGCCACGCGGATCTCGGTGCAGCTCGCCGAGGCGATCCACCCCTTCGTCTCAAGTTCGCGCCAAGGCACGTCGTACTTCTTCGGCCCGATCAGGGTGAACACGTCCCCTTCGCGGCCGTCCTCGCGGATCAGAGTCGCCGTGAGTCCGAGCCGCCGTCGCGCTTGGATCTGCGCCGTCACGCGGAAGACCGGGGCCGGCAGCAGGTGGACTTCGTCGTAGATGATGAGGCCCCAATCGCGCTGCTCGAAGATGCCGAAGTGCGGGTAGTCGGACAGCTTCGGCGACCCCGAAACCTCCGCCTCCGGCTCGTCGATCTCGGGCCGGGGAACCCACGCGGCGGTGGAGTAGGCCTCCTCGTCGCTCACCAGTGTCATGCCGGTGTCATCGGTGTCATCGGCCCCGTCCTCGGCCGTCGACTTCCGGCGCTTCTTGCCGGGGCGGTAGGTCACGATCTGGTACGTCGCCACCGTGACGTTGCCGATCTCCTTCGTCTCCCCCGTGTACTCCTTCACGGTGTCGGCCGTGAGGTCGGTCTTGTCCAAAATCTCGCGCTTCCACTGCTTCACGGCCGTGATGCTCGTCGTCAGCACGAGCGTGTTCTTCTGGAGCAGCGTCATCGCGACGATGCCGACGATGGTCTTCCCGGCCCCGCACGGCAGCACGATGACGCCCGATCCACCCCGGACGTCACCCCCGGCGTAGAAGACATCCGCCGACTCGCGCTGGTAATCGCGCACGGTGAACGGCAGACCCGACGCCGCGATCTCGCGCAGCGCCATCGGGAGCGCCGCGCCTTCGGTGTAGCCGGCCAAGTCCTCGGCCGGATAGCCCGCGAGGATGAGGGCCTGCTTCAGGATGCCGCGGTTGAGCGGATCGATGCCGAAGCCGTCCTCGAACTTTTCGCCCAGATACTCCTTGAGCTTCTTGTTGCGGGCGAGTTCCGCGAGCAGCGGTTTATCGGTGCAGACGAGCTTCATGTTGCCGTCGGCGAGGCGCACGAGCTGCACGCGGCCGTAGCGGCTCACGGTCTCGGTGAGGTCGGCCGAAAGGCTGCTCGGCAGCGGGAATTTGGTGTAGCGCTGGAGGACGCCGACCATCTCGGCGGCGGTCATCCCGGCGGCGGCGGCGTTCCAGAGGGAGAGGTTGCTGACGCGGTAGGTGTGGATGTGCTCGGGGCTTTTTTCCAGCTCGGCGAAGGGGGCGAGGGCATCGCGGGCCTCGGCGTACTTGGGGTTGTCCACTTCCACGAGGATCGACCGATCGGCCTGCACGATCAGCGGATTGGTCGGATCGAAACTCATCGCGGACGGCGCCGTCGGAGGCGAGGGCGCCGGGGTGGTCTTCAGTTTCGGTG
>JAYVTJ010000967.1:0-5606 GCA_043774415.1 Fimbriiglobus sp.
CAACGAACACCATGACCGAGCGCGAGAACCTCTACGCCGCGATCTGCGCCGCCCCGCGCGACGATCTGCCGAAGCTCGTCTTCGCCGATTGGCTCGACGAGCACGGCGACGCCTCCGACCGCGCCCGCGCGGAGCTGATCCGCATCCAGTGCGAGTGGGAATTGGACGCGCGCGGTAACGAGCGCGCGCTGGAGCCGTACTGGTTGGAACCGGAAGGCGAGCTTCTGCTGGATGCGGGGAAGTTGGCGAAGGTCGATCCGGTCGCGGGCCGCGCGCTGGCGCTGCTCCAGCGCGCGGAGGAACTCGAACCGATTGCGAAAGTGCGGGCGCAGGCGAAGTTCCCGATCATCCCCGGTGCGAGCCTCCGCTATTCCGGTCGAATCCACGGGCTGCGGACGGAACTCCGGGTTTCGCTGAAGCGGACGTGGGAGCAGCGCCTCCCGGACATCGCGAAGCTTCTCCCGCTGCTCGACCTCACTTTCAACTCGGCCTACGGCAGCGGCGATGGCGACTGGCTCGCCGAAGCGATCGACGGGAGCATCCTCGGACAGATCCGATCGCTGACGTTCCGCAAAGATGCCTCGCCGATCCCGCTGCCGACACTGCTCGCGCGCCCGGAGTTGGCCCTCCTCGAGCGGATCGCGCTGGACGGCGATTCGTTTGGCACCGCGCTCTTTCTCGCCCTTTCCGCGGGAGAGCATCTGGGCGGACTGGAAGTGCTCGACCTGAAACAATTCGACTCCTCAAATGCCGGTCGGATGCAGCCGGGTTATCACCCCGATGTCATCCGCAACCTGCGAGTCTTGCGGGTCGGAATGGGCGGCCGCATCCAGCGTCACGCCGGCCTCCCGGTCATGCTCCCATTCGCCGCTGGTGCGAGGAGCCGACTCGAAGAACTCGTGCTCGTCCAAACCACCGACTCCGACGAATGCGCCGAAGTGCTCGGACGCGGAGAAAGCGTGGGCCGCGAACTCGCGGGACTGACACTCTCTTCGGGCGAATTGTCGGCCCGCGGCGCCTGCGACCTCCTCTCATCGGACGCGCTCCCCGCGTTGCGACAATTCGATGTCGGCGGCAACGTCCTCGGCGACCTGGTCGGCCGGCGCCTCCAGATGTCAACGAGCAATCCGAAGCTGCGATCCCTCGATGTCGGAAACGCCCACCTCACGGCCGACGGCATCGCCGCTCTCACGCGCTGGCCGGGCATCACCGGATTGCGGAAGCTCGCGCTCTCGGGAAACACATTCAACCATACATCGCTCCGCGCCCTCACCTCCGCCGCCGCACCACACCTCCGCACCCTCGGCCTCGCGAATTGCGGACTGCACGGCTCCCACATCCGCGAACTCGTCACTTCCCCGTTCGTGCGCTCCCTTTGGACGGTCGACCTCCGCGGCAATCCGCTCGACGATGCCGCGGCCCGCGCGCTGGCCTCGTCTCCGTTCCTCGATGAGTTGCAGTGCTTGTATCTCGACCTTCCCGATGAAGATCTCAACTTGCCGCGACTGAGCGATCGCTTCGGAGATCGCCTGCGACTCGGCCGATAGAATGGCCCCTCCCACACGCGGCGGGTCTCGCGGACTCGACCACGCCCTACGAAGAGTCTCGGCACTCGGGAGATCCATCATGGCGGAACCGGTCGTCGTGGCCACGTGGCCGTTCGGCAAACTCGCGGTCGACGTCGCTTCCAAGCTGCTCCTCGACGGCAAGCCGGCGCTCGACGCCGTCATCGCCGGGGCGCAGGCCGTCGAGAACGACACCGGCGTGCGCTCCGTCGGCTTCGGCAGTCTCCCGGATCGTATCGGCCGGCTCACCCTCGATTCCTGCGTGATGGACGGCAAGACCCTCGACTGCGGCGCCGTCGCCGGGCTGGAGCACATCCGCAGCGCCTCGGCCGTGGCCCGGCGCGTCATGGAGAAGACGCCCCATGTGCTGCTCACGGGCGAAGGGGCCAAGTGGTTCGCGCTGCAGCAGGGATTCGCGCTCGAGATGCCGCACACGCTCGAAGGCATCCGCGAGTGGTTCGAGAAGCACCCGGACGCCAAAAAGAAGCCGGGGGAGAAGCGGCAGTTCAACGGGCCGGAAGACTTCACGCTCCCCATCGATGAATCGAACCATGACACGGTGACGGTTCTCGGCCTCGATAAGAATGGGCACCTCGGCGGCGTCTGCACGACGTCGGGCTTGGCCTACAAGCTGCCGGGGCGCGTCGGCGATTCGCCGATTATCGGCGCGGGCCTTTATGTCGATGACGAAGCGGGTGCGGCCGGGGCCACCGGCGTCGGCGAAGAGGTGATCCGCATCAGCGGGAGTTCGTTCGTGGTGGAGCTGATGCGGGCCGGAAAGAAGCCGCAGGAGGCGTGCGAACTCGCGGCGAAGCGCGTCAACGCCGTGGCCGCGCGGCGGGGCGTGCATCCGCCGCGGCTGGCGTTTATCGCGCTGAGTCCGAAGGGGGAGATCGGCGCGGCGAGCACGCTGCAGACGGCGTTCGAGTACGCGGTGTTCAAGGGCGGCAAGGTGGAACTGCTGAAGGCGAAGGAGATCGCCCCGGCGATGTGAGGGGGATCGAGATCGTATCCGGCGGGAGCGGAAATCCGGCGATCGCGAGGGCGGATGCTATTTCCCGCTCCCCTCGATTCTTTTGAGTTTCCAACGCATGCCCCCGAGCTCGAGTTCGAGACCTCTGGGTCGCTTCTCGGGTCCGGATTTCTGAAAGTGGTAGTTGATCACGAGCACATCGGCTTCGAACGCAAATACGCCATACATCGAATATTCTTCCTTCATGGCGTTCGGACTGCGGTGCTTCATTTCCCCCTTGGCGAAATCGGCGACATTCACGTCCGAAGGCGGCGCGTTCACCGGCGGCTTTTCGGTCGAGTGGAACCAGGAGTTTCCGTTCTCGTCCATGGTCCAGAAGGTTTCGCTCGCGGTCGGCTTCGCTCCGAAGTGCTGCGACTCGAGGATTTTCCAGGTCCCCGCGAGCGAGCCCGGCTTCTTCGCGATTTCCTTGGGCACGGGGGCTGCGACGGCGAATGTCGGGAACAGACACATCAAGGCGAGGCAGACACGCATGGTGATGAGTCCCCGGAGTTCGATTCCGATGAGCAGTCTACCGCGCCGCGCCGACAGGATTCAACTCTTTCCCAGCACCCCCATCGACGTCCCGGCAGCCACTGTTGCAGTGTAGCCGTCCGCGAACCTCCGTTCCCGCTCCACCTTCTCTCCTTTCGCACGCGCCGATAAACTGTCCCGTCCCGAATCCGCCGTGCGGGAGGCACGCCCTTCGTAGGGGCGGGGCGCTTTCCGCCGGCACCGCAGGAGCCTCGCCATGCCCGCAGTCATCAAACTCAAACTCCCCGACGGTTCGATCCGCGAAGTGGCCACCGGCACCCGGCCGCGCGATGTCGCCGAGGGCATTGGCAAGCGTTTGGCCGCCGCCGCCGTCGCCGCCAAGGTGAACGGGGAGATCGTCGATTTGGATCGGGAATTGGACGCGGACGCTAGCTTCGAACTCCTCACCGACAAAGCTCCGGAGGCGCTCGAAGTCCTCCGGCACAGCAGCGCGCACATCATGGCTCGCGCCGTCATGCGACTCTTTCCGGGAACGCAACTCGCCTTCGGACCCGTCACCGAGACCGGTTTCTACTACGACATCGACAGTCCGACGCCGATCACCGAGGCCGACTTCCCGAAGATCGAAGCCGAGATGAAGAAGATCGTCGACCTCGCCGAGCCGTTCGAGCGCTTCGAGCGCCCGACTGCCGAGGGGAAGGAACTCGTCCGCGATCTCAAGCAGAAGCTGAAGGTCGAGCACATCGAGGAGGGGCTGAAGGATCACGCGACCGTGAGCTTCTACCGTCAGGGGGAGTTCCTCGACCTGTGCCGGGGGCCGCACATCCCGCACGCCGGGAAGGTCGGGGCGTTCAAGCTACTCAGCATCGCCGGGGCCTACTGGAAGAACGACGCCAAGCGCGAGCAGCTCCAGCGCCTCTACGGCACCGCCTTCTTCGATCAGAAGGCGCTCGACGCCTACCTGCGCCAAGTGGAAGAAGCGAAGAAGCGCGACCACCGCGTGCTCGGAAAACAATTGAAGCTGTTCACGATCAGCCAGGCTGCCGGGCAGGGGATGATCCTCTGGATGCCCAAGGGGGCGACCCTGCGGCACCAGCTCGAAAGCTTCATCCGGGCGGAACTCGTGCAGCGCGGCTACCAGCCGGTCTACACCCCGCACATCGGCAACCTGAACCTCTACCGCACCAGCGGGCACTTCCCGTACTACGCCGACGCGCAGTTCCCGCCGATGTACTTCAACCCCGTCGTGCAGACCGTCGATACCTGGTTCACCCTGCTCGAAAAGAAGCACCTCACGCCGGCGCGTGAAGCGGCGTTCCTGAAGGTCATCGAGAGCGTGAGCGAAGGGGACTTCCCCACCGGCGAAGACGAGTACCCGCGCTACACCTGGGGGCAGATCAAGCTCGACGCCCGCACGCTCTGGCTCGAATACGGCAAGGCCGCGGACGACGACGCGAAGAAGGACTGCTTGAAGGCGTGGATGAGCGGGCAAGAAGGCTACCTGCTCAAGCCGATGAACTGCCCGCACCACATCCAGATCTACAAGGCGACGCCGCACAGCTACCGCGACCTGCCGCTGAAGCTCGCGGAGTTCGGCACCGTCTATCGGTTCGAACAGTCGGGGGAACTCGGCGGCATGACGCGCGTGCGGGGCTTCACCCAGGACGACGCCCACCTCTTCGTCACCCCGGAGCAGGTCGAAGGCGAACTGCGCTCCGAGATCGACCTCGTGCTGATGGTGCTGCGCACCCTCGGACTGAACGACTACCGGGTGCGCGTCAGCGTGCGCGATCCTGAAAGTTCCAAGTACGTCGGCGAGCCCGCGCAGTGGGAGCAGGCCGAGGCGACGCTGAAGAGCATCGTCGAATCGACGCCGGGGCTGAACTTCACCGTCGGCGTCGGCGAGGCGGCCTTCTACGGGCCGAAGATCGACTTCATCGTGAAGGACTGCATCGGCCGCGAATGGCAGCTCGGCACCGTGCAACTCGACTACAACCTGCCGGCGCGCTTCGACCTGGAATACGTCGGCCCGGACAACAAGATGCACCGCCCCGTGATGCTCCACCGGGCCCCGTTCGGTTCGCTGGAGCGCTTCTGCGGCATCCTCATCGAGCACTTCGCCGGGGCCTTTCCCTTGTGGCTGGCGCCGGAGCAGGCGCGGGTGCTCACCATCAGCGAGAAGTCGGTGGACTACGGCCGGGAGGTCGAAGCGAAGCTGAAGGCGGCCGGGTTCCGCGTGACCGGCGACTACCGCCCCGAGAAGATCGGCGGCAAGGTCGCGGTCGGCTCGCAGGAGAAGGTGCCGTATCTGCTGGTGGTCGGCGAGAAGGATGCGGCGAACGGCACGGTGAGCGTGCGCGATGAGAGCATCGCCGATTTGAAGAAGCGCGATCTGGGACCGAAGCCACTGGCGGAGGTGGTAGCGCTGTTTGCCGCGGAGGTGGGCGAGAAGCGGCTCCGCATCGGGGGATAGAGCAATTTCTTTTTCTTCGTAGCGGAAGTCGCCAGACTTCCGGCTTTTGCGAAGTCGGAAG
>JAYVTJ010000968.1:0-5565 GCA_043774415.1 Fimbriiglobus sp.
TCCGGATTCAGCTTCCGGACTTCCCCGCCGATTCCCTTCGACACCTTCGATTTCCTCACCTCCACTTTCTTGAGCGATTTCGCTTCGGCCACGAGCGCGAGCAAGCCCGAGTCGCCAACCTTCGTTTCCTGGACCGAGAGCTTCTCGAGCGCCCGCTTGCCGGCGAGCTGCTTGATTCCGTCGTCCGTGATCTTCGTGCGGTCGAGGTCGAGCTGCTTCAGTTCGTACAGCCGCGCGATGGATTCCATCCCCTTGTCGGTGATGCCCGAATCGTTGAGGTAGACGACAGCCAGACCGCTCAGTTCGGCGGTGTCGGCGAAGCCGGTGCCCGTCAGGCCGGGGATCTCGGCGAGGTTCAGCTCCTTCAACTTCAGCAGTTGGGCGACCGGTTGGAAGCCGGCATCGGTGACGTTCGCCGCGCGGAGGGTGAGTTTCTCCAAGCCGCGCGCCGCGCAGAGCGCCAGCAGTCCCTCGTCGTTCACGGGCGACCCACCGGCATCGAGTTCGACGAGGTGCTTGAACTGCGCGAAGGTGGCCCCGGTGTTGGCGAGCGTGAGGTTCGTGCCGTCGATCTTGAGAGTCTTCAGCCCCGCGAGGCCGCCGAGTTCCTCGAAGGCCGCATCTTCGATGATGGTGTTCGAGAGCCAGAACGTTTCGAGTTTCGCGGCCCCGGCGAGCGCCTTCCAGCCCTTCGCCGTGATCCCCTTCACCCGCGTCAAATCGAGTTCGATCAATTCCGGGAGTGAGGCGATGGCCGCGAGTCCCACATCGGTGAGATCGGAGCCTTCCATCGAGACCGACTTCAGCATCGGCAGCGCGGCGATGTCTTTGAGGGCCGCATCGACATTCTTCGCCCCGAGAAAGCTGAGGCGGCTCAGCCGCGCGGCGCCGGCGAACTTCTTCAGCTCGACGGCTTTCACATCGGCCGGCTTCTCGTCGGTGCCGAGGAAGCTGATGGTGATGAGGGCGTTCCGCTCGCCGACGTGCGACACGTTCCGGAGTGGGGTGCCGCCGACTTTGATCGCGTACGCTTCGGCCTCCTTCTCGGCTTTGAGATCGACCTTCACCGCCGGAGGTTTAGGTTCGACCGGCTTCGTCACCCGAGTCGGCTTCGTCGGTTCGACGGGGACTGCCGGCAACTCGGCGACGGCCGGCATTGGTTCGGTCGGCACCGGTGGCGCCGGCGGACTCCCGCAGCCGAGGGCCGCGAGCAGAAGAGCGACCGAGCAGGAGCGTCGCAGCATGGAAGCGGTCCAACGGAGTTCGGATGCGGATATAGTACCGGCGCCGCAGTCGACACGATAGCAACCCGCCAGTCTCGCTCCTTGTCGGTTCGACGCGCCACGGACGGAGGAGGGCACTCGGAGAATTCGAAGGAGCGCGAGTCGGACGTCCGGCATCAGACGAGGCTGAAGTCGAGGGCGTCGTCTTCGACTGCGGCGGATTCGTCGGCGTCCGGCACGACTGCGGCCGTCGATTTCAGATCGACGAACTCGGCGGCCGTCGGCGTACCGACGCAGAGGAAGATGTTGCCGTCCGAACCCAGGAGCATGAACCCGGCCGAGGCTTCCAGCCCGCCCCGGTAGCTGAACGGGAACTTGAAGATCGCCCCCGCTTTCAGCTCGTCGGCGAGCGGGGTCTCGGCTTCGTCCGGCGTCAGCAGGTAGATGAGGTGGATGTTGTGCGAGAGGTACTCGTCCACGGTCGCCGTTTCGCCGAGCGGGACCGGAGCGTCGAACGTGGACTTCACCGGCACGAGGGTGGCGCCGTGGATATCCACGGCCTTGAGGTCGGACTTCTTGCGCCACAGGCCATCGGGTGTGAAGTAGGCGAGGGCGGTGCCCCCTTTGCCGACGATGGAGTGCCCGTCGGCGATCAGCGTGGCGAGTTCGCAGGGCTTGCCGGCATCGTCCACGACTTCGGTTTCGACGTATCCGTAGAGCTTCGAGCGCTCGACCTTTTGGAGGTCGAGGTTCACGGTTTCGCCGTGGAAGACCACGGTGAGCGGTTTGGCCATGGGATTCGCCCGTCGGAGGTTGGCAGGGGAATGGTAGCGAAAGGGTGTGGCCTGCGGACACGCCCCACCCTGTAGGTCACGCCCCACCCTGTAGGTCACGCTCTGCGTGACGGGCCCGTCACGCAGAGCGTGACCTACAAAACCGACCTCACGCCAGTGATTCTGCCTCTTCCCACAAATGGCTCCACCGGTCCTCGGCTTCGGCGAGCTGCTGCGTCACGGTCGCGAGTTCCGCATCGAGCCGCTTCGACGCCGCGTCGTTCGACGATTCGAGGAATTGCGCCGTCAGGGTCTTCTTTTGGGCGTCGAGTTGAGCCACGCTCTTCTCCAAAGTCTTCAGCTCCTTCCGCACTTCCTTCTCCGAGCGGATCGCGGGTCGGGCCGACTGCGCCGAGGCCTTCAGCACCTCCGGCGGCAGAATCTTGCGCTCCGTCGCCAGTTCGCGCTCCCCGGCATCGATCTCGTCTTCCACCTTGGCGAGGTACGCTTCGTACTGGCCGCGGTAGTTGATGACCCGGCCGTCGCGGACCTCGATGATGCTGCTCGCCACGCGCTTCAGGAAGTGCCGATCGTGGCTCGTGAAGATCAGCGTCCCCTCGTAGGCCACGAGCGCATCGGCGAGCGACTCGATGGTGTCCACGTCCAAGTGGTTCCCCGGTTCGTCGAGGATGAGGATATTGTGCTTGCTGAGCAGCAAACCGGCCATGCAGAGGCGGGCGCGCTCGCCCCCGCTCAGCACCGAGATCGGCTTGCGGATGTGCGAACCGCGGAAGAGGAACGAGCCGCCGATGTCGAGCACTTCCTGATCCTTCGTGCCGACCGCGGCTTTGGATCGGAGGTAGTCCCACACCGTCTGATTGTCGGGCAGTGTCGTGTAGACGTGCTGGGCGTAGGTGCCGATGTTGCAGCCGTGACCCCAGCGCGCTTCACCGGACAGCGGGTCGAGCGAATCGACGATGGTGCGGAGGAACGTCGTCTTCCCTTGGCCGTTGTCGCCGACGATGGCGGCGCGCGAGCCGTGGTCGATTTCGAGCTGCACGTCGGTGGCGATCTCGCGGTCCGGATAGCCGATGGTGAGATCCCGGCAGCGAAGCGCCGGCCCCTTGCGCGGTTCGACCTTCGGCGCGCGGATGCGGGCCAGCGGTTCGTCGCCGAGGATCTCGGTGAGCTCCATCTTTTCGAGCTGCTTGCTTTTCGATTGGGCGAGCTTCGCCGTGCTGGCGCGGGCCTTGTTACGCGCGATGAAGTCTTCGAGGTGGCGCATCTTGGCCCGGGTGGCCTCGTTCGAGCGCTCGTCGTGGAGCTTCTTCTCCTTCTGGTATTCGAGGTACGCTTCGATCTTGCCCGGGAAGGTGGTGAGCTTGCCGCGGGAGAGGTCGAGCGTGTGCGTGCAGGTGGCGCCGAGGAAGGCGCGGTCGTGCGAGACGATGATGCAGCCGGCCCGATAGCCGCGGAGGAAGTGTTCGAGCAGGATCTGCGTGCGCAGGTCGAGGAAGTTCGTCGGTTCGTCGAGCAGCAGCAGGTTCGGTTCGTGCAGCAGCAGCGCGGCGAGCTTCACGCGGGTTTGCCAGCCGCCCGAGAGCTTCGTGATCGGCCCGTTGAGGTAGGCGCCCTTGATCTCGAACTGCCCCGCGACTTCGCCGCACTTCCAGTCGGGCTGGCCGCTGTCGCGCATGAGGAAATCGAGCGACGTTTCGTCGGGCAAGAAGGGATCGTGCTGTCGCAGGTAGCCGAGGCGCAGGCCGGGATGGCGGATGATTTCGCCGCTGTCGAGTTCTTCTTCGCCGAGGAGCACGCGCAGGAGCGTGCTCTTCCCGGCCCCGTTGCGGCCGACGAATCCGACTTTGGTGCTGTCGCTGATTGTCGCGTCGGCGTTATCGAGGAGGACTTGGTCGCCGTAGCGCTTGCTGGCTTTCGAGATTTGGAGCAGGGTGGCCATCGGCGGGGAAGTCCTCGGAACCGCGGGTCGAGAGATTGCCATGAGAGGTCACGGTAATCTTATCGACGGCGCGGTTCGGAGGAAGGTCTGGCCCCCCGACCTCAAGATGCTTGGGCGACGATCTTGCGCATCGGGGCGAGCGAGCGGCGGCGCACTTCGCGGACGATCTCGTCGATCTGGAATGCTTGCAGCTTGTGCGGTTCCCGCTCGAGCTTCGCACGCCATTCTTTCAGCACGCGCTGCTTGCCCGGTTCGTTGGGGGCGCTCAGGAACGCGTCGAGGGCCATTTGGATCGTCGGTTCCCACACTTGCAGATTCATCGCGCGTTCCTCGCAGGTTGTTCGGCCGGGCCGGCAGGTCTCCGAATATCTTTTCGACCGCCCCCGCCCGATCCCCCACACCATTCGGCCCCCGCCGGACGAAAGGGATGCTCCGCAGCCCGCGCAAACGTCACTTCTCCGGTTTGTATCCCGCCGGCGGCACGACCACCTCGAAGTCCGACCCCTTCACCTTGCGCAGTTCGTCGTGCAGCGCCGGGATGCGCTCGTCCGGCGCGCACGAAAGCGCCCAGTCGATCCCGTTGTCCGCGACGAGCATCCCGTACTTCTTCAGCCCTTCCAGAATCACCTTCACTTCCTGGGTGAACTTGGAAGTGTCGAAGTCCTTCCGCAGGCGGAGCCGCTCGCCCATCCGCGGAAGGTTGACATCGGTTTTCTGGCTGGCGTAGTGGGTCGCGGGGTGGACGTAAGCCTTGCAGGTTTTGACGACCGTGAGTCGCAGGGCATGCTCGATGGCCCCGCGCTTCAGTTCGTCGTAGCGGATGATCGACGGGAAGATCGGCAGCCCCGCAGCATCGGCGGAGGTCCACCCGTCCGGTCGCAGCTTGTTCGATTTCAGGTCGAAGGTTGCCTCGTTCGAGCACTGCCAGCCGGCGTCGGTCTTCTTCATCTGGTAGAACTCGTAGACCATCCGGTTCACCGGATCGACCACGATGGCGTGGCGGTCGCCATCTTCCTTCAGCTTGTCGCGCTGCACCTCGTCGAGCGTCAGCGCCTTCAGCTTCGGCTCACGTTTGTAGTGCGCCGGCCAGCCTTCGATGGGGATGTTCTCCGGCACCGGGAACGGCCCCTTGTCGGACTCATCCGGATAGGTCACAGGCTTCACCGCAATCGTCTTCTGACCCGGCGGGATCAGGATGAAGCCCATATCCGGGTTGCAGCGCAGCGGCTTGGCCGCGCCGATGCTCGCCACGATCTCCTTCGACTTCGGGTGCAGCGGCCAATCGCCGACGACGAGGTTCCACGGGTTGTCCGGCGGGAAGACTTCGAGAGCGGCGAGGATCGCGTCGGCTTCCGGCGTGTCGAACATGACCGGTTTGTCGAACTTCGGCATCGTCGCCTTGCGGATGCGTTCCAGTCGTGCCGGATCGCCGGTGACGACCGGCTTGGGAGCGTCGGCGCCAGCGATGGAGGCGAGGATGAGGAGTGCGGTCATGGAGGACTCGGTGGAGAGAGGAATGTCATCGACGCGAGCCGTTTTCCCGAGCGGTGGGCGTAAGCCTTCCGAGATATCCGAACGGAGTGATCGCGGGAATCTCGGAGGGCTTACG
>JAYVTJ010000969.1:0-4325 GCA_043774415.1 Fimbriiglobus sp.
ATGTACGACTTCAACCGCGGCGAGTTCTACGCGCAGATCCGCCGGATCAACCAGCTCCTGCACGGCATATGCGACGCCACGATGTCGCACGGCGAAGCCTGGGAGTTCTTCCAGCTCGGCCGCTATTTGGAACGCGCCAGCCAGACGGCCCGCATCCTCGATGTGAAATACCACATTCTGCTGCCGAGCATCGATGATGTCGGCACGCCCGTTGACAACGCCCACTGGGTCGCGATCCTCATGAGCTGCTCCGGCTACGAACCGTTCCACAAGACGCAGCGCTCGCTCGCCGACCCGGCCGTGGCCGTCGCCGAGTTCCTCATCTTCGACGATCTGTTCCCGCGCTCTGTGCATCATTGCCTGACGGAATGCAAGCGGTCGCTGCGGGCCATCGGTACCGAGGATGGCGTCTCCGAAGCGGAGCGCAAGCTCGAAGCGCTCGTCGGCTGGCTTGATGGCCAGACGATCGCGGACGTGATCTCCGCCGGCCTCCACGAAACTCTGACGCACGTCGTGGACAGCATCCACGCCCTCGGCCACACGATCCACAGCAGCTACTTCGATGTCGAATACGCCCCGCCGCTCGCCGACCACTGGCAGTGGCAGTGGCAGATTTGAGAAGTGCGGAATGCGGAGTTCGGAGTGCGGAATAGCAGAGGAATGCAGGTCGGGCCTCGAAGACTCGGCCCGACCTGCGAAGTCTTTCGAATGACTCTGGACGAATAACGAAGGACGATTCAGATGGGCATCAAAGTCGCACTCCGGCACGTCACGACCTACCGGTACGACCGGCCGATCACGCTCGCGCCGCACACTATCCGCCTGCGCCCGGCCGCGCACGCGCGGACGCCGATCCTGAGCTACTCGCTTGCGGTCAGGCCGGCCGAGCAGTTCCTCAACTGGCAGCAGGACCCGTTCGGCAACTACCTCGCTCGATTGGTTTTCCCGAAGCCGACGAAGGAACTCCGCGTCGCCGTGGATCTGCATGCCGACCTCGCGCCGATCAACCCGTTCGACTTCTTTATCGAAGACTATGCGCAGAGCTTCCCCTTCAAATACGACGCCGGCGTGTTGCACGAACTCGCCCCCTATTTGGAGACGCTCCCCGTTGGGCCGAAGCTGCAAGCCATCATCGATGAATTGACGCCGATGAAGGAGTTGATGGTCGACTTCTTCCCGGTGGTCAACCGCTCGATCCAAAAGCGGGTGAACTATACGATCCGCATGGAACCGGGCGTCCATGAGCCGGAAGAGACGCTCGGACTCGCGTCGGGGTCCTGCCGGGATTCCGCGTGGTTGCTCGTGCAGCTCTGCCGGAATCTCGGTCTCGCGGCGCGCTTCGTCTCGGGTTACCTCATCCAACTGGTCGCCGATGAAAAGCCCCTCGAAGGCCCGGAAGGTCCCGCGAAGGATTTCACCGATCTGCACGCGTGGACCGAAGTCTACGTCCCCGGTGCCGGCTGGGTCGGCCTCGATCCGACTTCGGGACTCATGGCGGCCGAGGGGCACATCCCCCTCGCTTGCACGGCATCGCCGCAATCGGCCGCGCCGATCTCGGGCAGCATCGGCTTCGAGAAAGATCCGGCGAACCCGGTCGACGAACTCGGCGAAGTGTTCCACGTCGAGATGACCGTGACCCGCATCGTCGATGCGCCGCGCGTCACGAAGCCCTACACCGACGAGCAGTGGATCGCCATCGATCGCATGGGAGACCGCATCGACGCCGAGCTGCGCGAGTTCGACGTGCGACTGACGATGGGTGGCGAGCCGACGTTCGTGAGCATCGACAACCGCGATGCCGAGGAATGGAATACGACGCCGCTCGGCGTCCAGAAGCGCGAGCGCGCAATGGAACTCCTGGTGCGTCTGCGCGACCGCTGGGCGCCGGGCGGCCTGCTCCACTTCGGCGAAGGCAAGTGGTATCCCGGCGAATCGCTGCCGCGCTGGGCGTTCAACTGCTACTGGCGCACCGACGGCGAACCCGTCTGGCACGACCCCGCGCTGGTCGCCGATGAAGAAACGCCCTCCAGTTTCACCGCCGAGGATGCGAAGAGTTTCGTGAGCCTGCTCGCGGAGACGCTCGGCTTGAACGCGAAACACGCGATGCCCGCCTACGAGGATGTCTGGCACTACCTCGGGAAAGAGCGCCGCCTCGCGGTGAATGTCGATCCGCTCAAGAGCAACCTCGCCGATCCCGAAGAGCGCGCCCGGCTCGCCGGAATCTTCCAGCGGGGCTTGGGTGCAGTCGTCGGGTACGCGCTGCCGATTCGCCGGACTCACGCCTGCGGCGATTGGGAGTCGGGCCGCTGGGTCCTCCGACAGGAGCACCTCTTCCTGGTCCCCGGCGACTCGCCGATCGGTCTGCGGTTGCCGCTCGATTCGCTGCCGTGGGAGAAGGAGGAGGATCGCCAATCGCTCGCGGAGCGCGACCCGTTCGCCCCGCGGTCGCCGCTGCTCGCCGAGACCGCGCCGCGGTTCCAGCAACCGGGACAGTTGCCCGTGAGTCGCAACGGCTCGGTCAACGGAGTCCATCCGAAGCCCGAGGCCGATCCGTCGGTGGTCCGCACCACCCTTTGCGTCGAGGCGCGCAGCGGGCGGCTCTACATCTTCCTCCCGCCGCTGAAACGTCTCGAAGACTTTTTGGAACTGATCGCCGCCATCGAGCGCACCGCGACCGCGCTGCAGATGCCGGTGCTCATCGAGGGTTATCGCCCGCCGTCGGATCATCGCCTGGCGAACTTCAGCGTCACGCCCGATCCCGGCGTCATCGAGGTGAACATTCACCCCGCGGCGAATTGGAGCGAACTTAAGAATCGCACGACGAGCCTCTACGAGGAAGCCCGGCTCGCCCGGCTCTGCACCGAGAAGTTCATGCTCGACGGCCGGCACACCGGCACCGGCGGCGGCAACCACATGGTGCTCGGCGCCGCGACGCCGGCGGATAGCCCTTTCCTGCGCCGGCCCGATCTGCTGCGCAGCCTCGTCGGGTTCTGGAACAATCATCCGTCTCTGTCGTACCTCTTCAGCGGGCTGTTCGTCGGCCCGACGAGCCAGCACCCGCGCATCGACGAGGCCCGGCACGACTCCCTGTACGAGATCGAGATCGCCTGCCAGCAATTGCCCGACCGCACGCAGCGGCCCCCGGCTTGGCTCGTCGATCGCGCCTTCCGGAACCTGCTTGCGGATGTGACCGGGAACACGCACCGCACGGAATTCTGCATCGATAAGCTCTTCAGCCCCGATTCGGCGCAGGGTCGCCTCGGGCTGCTCGAACTTCGTTCGTTCGAGATGCCCCCGCACGCCCGGATGAGCTTGGTGCAGCAGCTCTTCCTGCGTACCCTCGTGTCATGGTTCTGGCGGAAGCCCTATACGAACAAGCTCGTGAAGTGGGGCACGGAACTGCACGACCGCTTCTTGCTGCCGCACTTCGTTAACCAGGACATCGCCGATCTGCTCGATGAAATGCGCCGGGCCGGGTACGCCTTCGATCCCGCGTGGTTCGTGCCGCATCAGGAGTTCCGCTTCCCGTTGCTGGGCGAAGTGACCTACCGCGGCGTGAACTTGGAACTGCGGACCGCCATCGAACCGTGGCCCGTGCTCGGCGAAGAATCGGGCGGCGGGGGGGCCGTGCGTTTCGTCGATTCCTCATTGGAGCGCGTGCAGATCCGCGTGCGCGGCCTCACCGACATGAGGCACGTCGTGTTGTGCAACGGTCGACGCGTACCGCTGCATCCGACGGGCACAAACGGCGAGTTCGTCGCCGGGGTGCGCTACCGCGCTTGGCAGCCTCCGTCCTGCTTGCACCCGACGATCCCGTCGCACGCCCCGCTGCAATTTGAACTGCTCGATACTTGGAACCAGCGCTCGCTCGGCGGCTGCACGTACCATGTGGCCCATCCCGGCGGGCGGACGTATCACGCCTTCCCGGTGAATGCGCTCGAAGCCGAGAGCCGGCGGATCTCGCGCTTCGTGCCCTTCGGCCACAAACACGGGACGATCCAAGTGCCAACGGAGGAGCCGAATTCGGAGTTCCCGATCACGCTCGATCTGCGCCGGGTCGGCCCGGCCCGGCCCTCGCCGCTACAGTGGATTCCCGACTTCGCCCGTCCAATGCCCGCCGCCGCGCTTGCGGAAACCTAACATAGTGTTCGTCGCGTCCCTCCGAGGCCCTCCGAACTCCGAATGCCCCTCCCCGGCTACGACGAAGTCCACGATCCCAGCGGGGCCACGCGGCCCCACTGGCAGGCGTTCCGCAGTGTCATCCCCGATCTGCACGGGTCCGAGTTCACCCGCCGCTGGCGCGAGGCCCAGCATCTCATCCGCGA
>JAYVTJ010000970.1:0-2659 GCA_043774415.1 Fimbriiglobus sp.
GCAACAACACGGCCGAAGCCATCCGCATGACCAAGGCCGCGAAGCGGAGCGGTGCCACCGGCACGCTGCAAGTCGGGCCGTACTACAACAAGCCGACGCAAGAGGGCTACTACCGCCACTTCGGCGCGGTGGCCGAGGCGTGCGATCTGCCGCAGGTGGTCTACAACATCCCCGGCCGCACGGGGTCGAACATCCTCCCCGAGACGATGGCCCGCCTCGCGGAGAAGTACCCGAACATCATCGCCGTGAAGGAAGCGACCGGCTCGCTCGATCAGGCATCGCAGATCGGGGCGATCTGCGATCTCGGCCTCCTCAGCGGCGACGATTCCCTCACGCTGCCCCTCATGAGCATCGGGGGCATCGGGGTCGTGAGCGTCGTCGGCAACATCGTGCCGAAGGACATGATGGCCCTCGTGCGGGCCTTTTCAGCGGGGAAGTATGCGGAGGCGCTGACGTGGCACCGCAAGCTCTTCCCGCTCTGCCGCGACATGCTGAGTGTCTCGACGAACCCGATCCCGGTGAAGACGGCGATGAAGCTCTTGGGCCGCGCGAGCAACGAGATGCGCCTGCCGATGTGCGAGATGGACGCCGCCGGCGACGCGAAGGTCCGCCAGACGCTGGTGAACTACGGGTTGCTCTCGTAGGTCACGCTTTGCGTGACATTACTTCCGGCGATCTCCGAAGCTCGATCCATCGCGGCGTCACGCGGAGCGTGACCTACTTCCCCTCGCGCTCGAACGTCCGCGCGGCGTGCCGGGCGAAGCCGGCGGCGAGCGCCAGCATCCCGAGGCTCACAATCAGTGTTTCCAGCGCGGCGACTCCGTCATCCGCATCTGCATTCTGCCAGGTGACCACGACCCGCGACATTCCGAACGGCGGTGAGATCGCGCGGATTCGATCTGCGGATTCCGATGGGAACAGCGGTGCGACGAACCACGGTGCCAGCAGGATGCCGCACCAAACGGCGAGGAAGGCGAGACCGGCTCGCGTCGGAGTTTCGATCCGGACCGAAAGCCAAATTCCGAAGGCGATGGCCCACAGCGCACAACCGGCCATCAGCAAAAGAACGGCGATGCCGAAGGGCAAATAGATTGCACCGTTGATGCAGCCGAGTGCCAGGACGACGCCGAAAAGCCGGATCGCCCAGCGGTCGCGCAGCAGAAGTGCTCCGGCGGTGGCTTTCAGGATTTCGCTGCGGGCGCCGGGCAAAGCGAAGAGCATCTGCAAAGTCTGCGCGGCGCGCTCTCGGCCGACGGCCGTCGCCGCGCGGGCACCGAGGAATGCGGGCCACAGAACTACCGCTGCCGGGAAGAGCGACGACAGCAGAGTATTCGACGAATTGGAAAGGCTGCGTTGCTGGGCGAGTTCGCCTGCGGCTTCGACGAAAAGTACGATCAGCAAGACGAAGGCGCAGCCGCCCAAGATCGAGAAGCACGCGACGAGTCCTCCGACGCTGGCGATCCCTTCGGCCGCATACCACGGCTTGCGAAAAAACCTTGCCTTCCACAGGAGCGGATCGTCCTCTCCGCCAAGGGATGGCACGTCGAAAGTCCTGCGGATCGTGCCCGCGTGTATTGTCGGAGGCCCGATTGCATCGCCGAAATTCCAGCGGTCGGACTCGCCCGCCAAAGTCCGCAATCGCTCCGCGTTCTCTTCCGGACCGACGGACTCGGCTTTCGGATCTACTCCCAATGCGCCGAGCGCAAACCGCAACAGCGCGATCGCCACCGTGAGGTGCACCCCGGCAAAGACGGCGACCAAGAGCCAAGTGCTATCGTGGACGGGATCATTCTCGAGCCAGATGCGGAAGAGGAACCCCAGCACGGTCATCGGCGAGAGTGCCGATACAGAAGCGTGACACAGGCCGCACATCCCCAGAAGTCCCGGTGCCAGCAGCGCCATCGCAATCGGCGCCAGCGCTTCGCGGAGGTTCGACTTCGCGCACGCCACGCACACCCCGAGATTCGCCAGGAAGATCGCGGTGATCGCCGAGACTGCGAACCCTGCGAGCAAGTGTTCGAGATCGACGCCGCCGAAGAGCATCGTGAGCATCAGCACCGGCAGGCCCGCCGCGAGGATGCCGCCGATGAAGACGAGCCGGCTGCAGACTTTGCCGAACACGATCTCGAAGCGCGAGGGCGGCGACGACAACAGGAAGTCGAGTGTGCGGCGCTCCTTTTCGTCGGCGATACTCCCGGCGGCGTAGATCGGCGTGAGCACGATCACCGCGATCTGCTGCACGGCGAGGAAGGCCATGAGGAACGAATCCGCGAAAGCGGCATACCCCGCGCGGTCGAGGCGACCGGGGTTCCCGAGCGCTTCGAGCGGAGGCACATCGCGGAACATCCGCAGGTAGACGACGACCAACCCGACGAGCAGCGCGGCCGCGTAGAGCATCCGCCAGAGGTGCATCTGCCGGCGGCGCGGGAGCCGGCGGAGTTCGTACCAGAAGAGCGGACCGAACAGGGTCATGCGGGTATTATCGGACAATACTCGCCCCCGCCGAGAGCCGTGCTAAAATGCCACAACTAGCGGAGCACCCCAATGAGCGCAATGCGGAAACTGAAACTGACGGTCGCCCAGTACCTCGACATCGAGAAGCGGGCCGAGTTCAAAAGCGAGTTCTTCGATGGCGAGATGTTCGCCATGGCCGGCGCCA
>JAYVTJ010000971.1:0-2816 GCA_043774415.1 Fimbriiglobus sp.
CTCGTCGCCACGGTGGAGCGGGTGGACTTGGATCGCGGCGGCGGTTGCGGTTCCCGTTCCCGTTGCGACCGCGATCAATTTCAAGACGATTTGGAAACTCGTCGCCACGGTGGAGCTTCACGCTTTCAGCGCCCGCCGCATCCGGCGGATGCCTTCCGCCACATTCTCCGGACTCGACACGCCGAAACTCAGGCGCGCTTCGTTCCGCGGCATCTCGCCGAACTCGTCTGGCACATGGCCGAATTCGCCGGGAACGTACAGCACCCCTTCGTCGAGGCAGCGCTTCACGAAGGCGCTCGCCGGACCGGTCGGGACGCTTTCGGGGAAGGTCGCCCAGACGTAAAGCCCGCCGGCGGGGATCGTCCACGACATCCCCGGGACATCGGCGAACGCGGCGGTCAGCGCCGCCAGCATCGCGTCGCGCTTCACCCGATACACCCCACGAAGTTTCTCGACATGCCGGGTGTACGCACCGCTCGCGAGCAGCCGGCTGATGATGTGCTGCGCCAAGTTCGACGAACCGAAGTCGTGGTTCCCTTTCAGATTCAGCACGACCGCGAGCAGATCCCGCGGCATGAGTGCATAGCCTGTCTTCAGGCCCGGTGCGCAGGGCTTCGAGAAGGTGCTCGTGTAGATGACGCAGTCGTTGGCCGCGTCGAACTTCTTGATGCTCGGCAGATCGGGGCCGTCGTACCGGAGTTCGCGGTAGGCCGCGTCTTCGAGGATCAGGATGCGGTGCTTCTTGCTGAAGCGCATCGCGAGTTCGACGAGCTTCGGCCGGCGCTCGGCGGCGAGCGTGAGGCCCGTCGGGTTCTGGAAGTAATCGACCGTGTAGATGAGCTTCAGCTTCGCGATTTCCCCGCTGCGCTCGAGTTTCACGAGGAGGGCTTCGAGGGCATTGACGTCCATGCCTCCCGAGTCCATCGGGACTGAAATTGTCTTCACGCCGCGCGTTTGGAGCACGCCGTGATAGACGAAGTACGAGGGGGCTTCGCAGATCACGATGTCGCCCGGATCGAACAGCGCCTCGCCGAGCAGGTAGAGCAACTGCTGCGAACCGGTCGTCAGCACCACATCCGCCGCGCTCAGGTTGACCTCTGCCGGGCGGACGCCATCGGCGGCGCAGACCATCTCCAGTATCTGCTCGCGCAGCTTCGGCAGCCCCTGGGTGCTTCCGTACTGGAGCGCGATCCGCGCGGATTCCGCGTCGCCCAGAATCTCCGCCGCCGCCGCCGCGATATCGGCCGCCGGGAGGCTCGATTCGTCCACGAGGCCGGCCGCGAGGGAGATGAGCCCTTCGGTTTCGATGGCCTTGCGGATGAAGTAGCTGATCGGCGAATCGGCGGTGCGCAGCGCTTGCTGCGAGAGCGGCAGGGGAGCGGACATATCGGTCCTCGGCATCCATGGGGGAAAGGGAAACGGCCCCGGAGAAATCTCCTGGGCCGTTGCGGTTCGAGCGCTCGGTTCCCGGAGATCAGGTCGCAGCCGCGGCGCGGATGGCCGCGACCGCGTGAGCGGCGACGGCGGCAATCCGGATTTTGCGGGCGACGAGCATCTGGCTGAATCCGAGCGGTGTTTCGACTAAAATTACGATAGCCCCATCCCGGAGGAGATCAAGCCGGGCGCGGCCGATTCCCTTATCCTGACCGAATCCCCCGTTTCCGAGGTCGTCCCCATGCACCGCTTCGGGCCTCTGCTGTTCGCGGCCGCTTCGCTCTCGTCCGTCCTCGGCGCTGCGGAACAGCCGAATCGCACCCCGTGGACGACGGGCAAGATCACCGGCAGTCCCGAACCGTCTCCTCCGTTCAAAGCGGTCGATGCCTTCCCGAATGCGCATTTCAAAAACCCGCTGCTGATCGCGCGCAGGTCCGGCAACGGCCGAATGTACGTCGGCGAACAAGCCGGGAAAATCTTCGCGCTGCCGGAGGCGAAGGATGGCAAGCCCGAGTTGCTCGTCGATCTGCCGAAGGAGCTGAAGAACCTCAAATCCCTGAAAGATGCCGAAGGGTTCGACTCGCTTTACGGCATGGTCTTCCACCCCGACTTCGCGAAGAATCGCACCTGCTTCCTTTGCTATACCATCAAGGGCAAAGGGAGCAACTTGGCGGACGGCACCCGCGTGTCGCGCTTCATATTCGCGGATGGCGATGCCAAGCTCGACATGGCCAGCGAAGAGATCGTACTGACTTTCCTGCAAGGCGGTCACAACGGCGGCGACCTGCACTTCGGCCCGAAGGACGGCCACCTCTACATCTCGACAGGCGATGCCGCGAGTCCCAATCCGCCCGACCCGCTGAAGACCGGGCAGGACTGCTCCGATCTGCTGTCGAGCGTGCTGCGCATCGATGTGAACGCGAAAGACGCCGGGAAGAGCTACGCGGTGCCGAAGGACAATCCGTTCGTCGGTGTATCGCACGACGGCAAACCGGTCCGGCCCGAAATCTGGAGCTACGGCTTCCGCAACCCGTGGCGCATGAGCTTCGACCGCACGACCGGCGACCTCTGGGTCGGCGATGTCGGCTGGGAGAATTGGGAGATGGTGCACAGGCTCGACAAGGGGAGCAACCACGGCTGGAGCATTCAGGAAGCGCGCCAGCCGATCAACACGCAGTTGAAAATCGGTCCGACGCCGATCCGCGCCCCGGCCATCGAACTCGATCACTCGCAGGCCGCGAGCGTCACGGGCGGGTACGTCTACCGCGGCAAGAAGTTTCCGGAACTCGCCGGGCAGTACATCTTCGGCGACTACATGACGAAGCGGATCTGGGCCGCGAAGTTCGACGGTGACAGGCTGATGTCACTGATCGACATCGTCC
>JAYVTJ010000972.1:0-5272 GCA_043774415.1 Fimbriiglobus sp.
TTCTTCATCCGGAAGCCGCCGAAGGCCATCGCGGCGCCGTGGGCTCCGCCCAGCAGCGCGACGACCACGCTGACAATCATCATCGTGGTCCCGTCGGAGCGTTCCACCCCGGACGGGGAATCTTGGGCGATGGCGCCGGCCGCCATCAGCCCGATCGAAACGAGTGCGTAGATCGCGAGCAAGACGATGCCCGTCCACATCAGGCCGTTGGCGGGCCAGGCGATCGCGGCCCGGGCCGAATCGAGGATGTAATCCCGATCCTCTTCGCGGTAGCGGCGGCGATTGCGCCGGTCGTCGTAATCGTCGTCGTCTTCGTCATCGTCTTCGTCGTGCCGACTCCCGGCGGCGGAGCGACTCCGCGCGGGCCGACGCTCCGGAGCGCCATCCTCGGCGGCGCGGAATTTTTCTCCGCAGAGCGGGCACTCCATCAGGTGGCCGACATCCTCCGCGCCGATCTGCACCTGCCCCCGGCAACCCGGACAGCGCGCGAGCACGGCCGGCGGTTCTTCCCGGGCGCGGCTCGCCGTCGGCGGGGGCACGAGCGGCGCGGGGGCACGAGCGGCGCGGGGGCCGGGCGATCCGCGGCGCCGGCCTGAAAGGCGCTGTGGCACTTCGGGCAGAGCACTTTGTAGCCGGAGTCGTCCGGGTGGATGTCCACGGGCGCGGCGCAGTGCGGGCAGGGGATGACGGGCATCGGCGAATCCCGGAGGTCAGCGGAGGTCGTCGTCGCGATCCGAGCGGCCCGCGGCGAGTTCGAAGCCCCTCTTCACCTCCGGGTTCGCCAGCACCATGAGCGCCCAGATGCCGAACGGGAGGCCGAGCAGGCAGCACCCGCTGAAGCAGGGGATCATCGAGAGAATCGCCGCGGAGCGGGCCCAGCCGCGACTCGAGAGGTTCTTCATCTTCAGCGCGCCGACGAACGTGAGCACGCTCGTGAACCCGACGAGCACCCACTGGATGGGCAGGCCGACGTTGATGCCCTTCTCGTAGCTGTCCATGAACGCGTGCATGTCCGTTTTCATCTGCGCATTCATCTTCGGATCGCTATCGATCTTCGCGCGCTGCTCCGCGAATTGGTTCGGCATCGTCACGAAATACTGAAATACGCCGGCACCCAGGCTGAGCAGCCCCAGGATCACGGTCACCAGGAGGGCGATGGCCGGGCCTTTCACCTTGCTGCGCGCCTCTTCGAGATCGCGGCGGTCCGGCCGGTCGCGGTCGTAGCCGTCCCGGCGGGAGCCGCGGTCGTCCCGGTCGTCGTTCCAGCGGTCGTCGCGGTCGAAACTCATGGCGGATCTCGCGAGGGGTTCGGAAGTCCATTCGCCGACGGTCGGCTTCCTTCTCGCTTTATAGCAGTTGTCCGCGCTCCGGCTCCACCGGTAAACTGGAAGGCGCACCGTCGCTCCCGAGTCCGGATGCAGCAGGGGAACCATGCCATCGCCAACATCGGCGGGATCATTCTCTGCGGCGGGGAATCGTCGCGGATGGGGCGGGCGAAAGCGTGGCTCCCCTTCGGCGGCGAGTATCTGCTCCCGCGCATCGTGCGCATCGTGAGCGAAGTCGTCGATCCCGTCGTGGTCGTCGCGGCGGTGGGTCAAGAGCTGCCGCCCCTTCCCGAGCGTGTCGCAGTCATCCGCGATCATCATGCGGGGCAGGGTCCGCTCGCCGGTCTCGCGGCGGGATTGGCCGCGCTCGACGGCCACTGCGAAGCCGTCTATCTCTCGTCGTGCGATGTCCCATTTCTGACGGTCGAGTTCATCCGGCGCGTACTCGAATCTCTCGGCGATGCCGAGATCGCGGTCCCGGACATCGGGGGCTATCCGCATCCGCTGGCGGGCGTATATCGACTGGCGGTGCGGCCGGCCGTCGAGCGGATGCTAGCCGAGAACCGCCTCCGGCTCCGCGACCTCCTCGATGAGGTGCCGACTCGCAGGCTCTCCGGCGAGTGGTTCGTCGGAGTCGCTTTGGAATCGCTCGACAACGTGAACACGCCGGAAGAGTACGAAGCCGCGCTGAAGAAGATCGAAGGAACTCCATGCACCCGCACAAAGCCCACTACGACCGCCACGCCGGCACCGCCGATAACCAAGCCTTTATGAAGCGCATCAGCAAGGAGCGCATCGATCCGCCGGCGGTGGTTCCCGGCATGAACGCGGCCGACCTCATCGATTCCGCGTTCCTCAGTTACAACGGCGGCCGGCTCCGCGAGGGTTGCCAGCTCTACGCCCAGCGGATGCTCGCGCAGGACTGCACCGTCGGCCTCGCGCTCAGCGGGGCCCTCACCCCCGCCGGCCTCGGTATTTCTTGTTTGGTGCCACTCATCGAAGCGGGCTTCATCGATTGGATCGTGAGCACCGGGGCGAACCTCTACCACGACACCCACTACGCCCTCGGCATGGACCTCTATCAGGCGGGGCCGAATCTGCCCGACCTCGAGCTGCGCGAGAATCAGGTCATCCGCATCTACGACATCATCTTCGACTACGAGAACCTCCTCGGCACCGACAAGTTCTACCGCACCCTTTGCCGCGGCGAAGCGTTCCAGGGCACTTTCGGCACCGCGGAGTTCCACGGCCTCGTCGGCAAGTACCTCGCCGAGCGCGAAGAACAAACGGGGATCAAAGGGAAGAGCCTGCTCGCTTCGGCTTATCGCTGCGGCGTCCCGATCTTCACGAGCAGCCCCGGCGACAGCAGCATCGGCATGAACCTCGCCGCGCTCATGCTCGAAGGGAACAAACTCCGCATCGATCCGCTCCGCGATGTGAATCAGTCGGCGAGCATCGTCTGGGATGCCAAGGCCGACGGCGGCACCTCGGGCGTCTTCATCCTCGGCGGCGGCTCGCCGAAGAACTTCATGCTGCAAACGGAGCCGCAGATCCAAGAGGTCCTCGGCCTCGCCGAATCGGGCCACGACTACTTCCTGCAGTTCACCGATGCCCGGCCCGACACCGGCGGCCTCAGCGGCGCCACCCCGAGCGAAGCGATGACGTGGGGCAAGGTCGATCCGGACAAGCTTCCCGGCACCGTGACCTGCTACGTCGATAGCACTCTCAGCCTGCCGCTCATCACGGCGTACGCGCTCAGCCGGACGAAACCGCGGACTCACAAGCGCTACCTCGACAAGCTCCCGGCGCTGACGGCGAAGCTCGAAGCCCGCTACGCCCAAATCCGCGCCGAACGGGGCGAGTGACCGCGGGCGGATGGCATCTGCCTGCTGCGGCCGGCGCAGCCGAACCTCTGAACATGCTGATCGCGACGAGCAGCAGCCCGACCAAGCCGAACACCAACACCCCGCGGAGACCTGCCCGCACCCCCTGAAATACCCCCTTTATTCGGACAGACCGACTGCCCCGAAACTCTTCCGAGGTGCTCGGAAATAATGCAAGGATACGTCACGTTGGCCCTACTCCCGATGCGCTTCGGTTGTACGCGATCTCGACCCGGCGCGAAAGTTGCATGGTCTACAGCTCCGAATTGAAGAGTTGTCCCGGGCATGCCGCCTGTTCTCCTTGCGAGCAATACCATGTCTCAGATCGGCAATCCGTCGGCCCGGCTCGGTCTCGAACAACTCGAATCCCGCGACGTGCCTTCGGTAACCTCGTTCGTGACCCACCTGTACCAAGATACCCTCGGTCGGCCACCGGACACCGCCGGGTTCAACAGTTGGGTGAATCAGCTCAACGCCGGAACCAAAACGACCGGCGCTGTCGCCATCGCTTTCCTCACCAGTGACGAGTACCGCGCGAACACCATCGTCGGATACTACCAGGCGCAGCTCGGCCGTACGCCCGGTGCGGCCGAAGTGCAGGCGATGTCCGACCGGTTGACCGCCGGCGAAACGCAGGACTCACTCCGCGTGACGTTCTTCGCCTCGGAAGAGTTCTTCATCGATGCGGGACGGAATTCCGCGCAGTACGTCGGCAATCTCTACTCGCAAATCCTCGGTCGCTCGGCATCCGACGCGGAGGTGAACTACTGGGTGAACGTCCTGAGTCAATCGAACGGCGACCGGACGCTGGTGGCCCGGAGCTTCCTTTTCGGGGCCGAGTACCAGCGCGACGAGGCGATCAACGCCTACCTGAATTTGCTCCAGCGACCGGCGGACTCGTCGGGGCTCGCGTATTGGGCAAACCAGCGGGCGAACGGATTGACCGTCGAAGCCATGGACGCGGGCTTCTTGGCCAGCGCGGAATACTTTAATCGGTCATAGGCGACGCATCGCGGAGGTAGGATCCCCTGCCCGAACGACTGAGAACAGCAGCGGCGGGCGCCACTGTGAGCTGCGACTCTGGGAAAGACTATACGCCCCCGCCGGGGAGCGTTTTCGGCCCACTCGTTGGCGACGACCGCGGGTCTTCACCGACCGCGTGTCGATCCCGTTTGGACGGCTGGTGACCTTCGCCGACTCCCCCGCCGGACGCCCTTTTTCGCTCCCCTCCGGAGCACAAGCCCTCCGCCTCGCCGATCGGACGGGGCTGCGTCCGGGGTCCGCGCCGAAGGCCGAATCGGCAGATCGGCCCGCCCCGCAAGCCAAGAACCCGGCCGCGAGGCCACGAGGCCCATTCATCCTAAGTCATGCACCTTCAGAGCTTTAACCACCATCCGGATCGCCCGGCAAATTCGAAGTTCCTTGGGCGGCGTGCTTGCCAAGCAGGGGCTGACGCCGCCAATATCCGGGAGGCGACCCGGCGTCCCACGGGTACGCCCCGCGGCGGTCGGGCCACACCATCTGCACCACCGGGAAGTCCCACCCGCGGTAGAACCAGCCGGCGGTGCCCAGGTACTCCCTGTAGTTGCCGCGATCCACTGCCACGAAAAAGTCCGCGCCGCCCTCGGACAGGTCGTCATACGCCCGGCCGGCCTCGTACCGCTTGCCGCCCTTGACGGCGGCCCCGAGGTCGTTGATGAGGGCGGACGACACCTCCCACGGCAGCCCGATCAGGATGACCTCGGGGTGGGCGAAGGTGCGGTAGAGGCCGATCGAGAAGGCGAACCCCGGCCCCTCGTCGTCCTCGGGGATGCCCAGCACCGCCCACCCGACGCGGGCGATGTCCGCGAGCAGCTTGCGGTCGCGGTCATCCTCCGGTTCCGGTAACGCCACGTCCACCCGCAAGCCCTCGGCCGCCGAACGACCAAGCTCAGCGGCCGCGCAGTTGCGACCTGAGCCACGGAACTAGTCTCGTTTCATCTTCCTTGTAGCGTCGACTCGGTCCCGTAGCCGTCGTGTCGGAAGTAGCGGAGGCACTCGCCTGCGGAGTATGCGTCCAAGGAC
>JAYVTJ010000973.1:0-3340 GCA_043774415.1 Fimbriiglobus sp.
GTCCTTGGACGCATACTCCGCAGGCGAGTGCCTCCGCTACTTCCGACACGACGGCTACGGGACCGAGTCGACGCTACAAGGAAGATGAAACGAGACTAACCTGCTCCTCGAAATCCTTGCGTGCGCGGTCCAGCGTCCACTCTTCGAGTGAGAGGCCTCCGTCGAATTGGAGCTTCGCGTAATACCAGTACGTGCCGTGGCGGATGAACCGTGCCGAGCGCACCCGATAGACTTTGTCACGCTCGACCTCGGTCTGCTCATAGGCTTGCTGTTTGAAACCGAGGAGCGCGTTGACGATAAAGGAAAGGAAGGTCGACTTGCCGCTTCCGTTCGGGCCGACCAAGACAAGCGGTTGCGGACGATCTCCTTGGAATGGTAGGTCGAAGCTGAGAAAAGTAATCGGCCCTGCATTCTCGATGGCGATCGTTTTCAGATACATGGGACAGCTCCGGGGTGTTGGGTAACGGAAAAGGCTTTATCCCACCCCACTCGGCTGGCTCGCCGGCTTCGCTTGATGGCCGCCACTCCGCTGCGTCGATTCCAAGCCGAGCACCACCGAAGGCGTCCGAACGAGGATCGGGAGTCAAGCGACATACCCGAATCGGACGCAAGTCGTTGGCTGGACGGCCACGTACCGAGATTCCGATGGGAGCGGTCTGATTCCGACGGAGGGGGGGTAGAATACGGTCGGAATCGGAATCAGACCGACTTCACCGCCAGTTCCAGTTCGTAGCGGCGCTTCCCCGTCTCCGTGGGGTAATCCCCCGTGAGGCAGGCGCGGCAGAGCCGCTCCTTCGGCAATCCGATGCAGCGCGCCACCGCCTCCAGCGGCAGGTAGACCAGACTGTCGGCGCCGAGGTCGACGGCCATCGCCGCGAGTTCGGCCCGCGTCGGCTCGGCGCCGTCGATGAACTTCGGAGCGTAGAGCTGCTCGACGGTCGCCATGTCGATGCCGTAGAAGCAGGGCGCCACGATGGGCGGACAAGCCACGCGGACGTGGATCTCCTTCACGCCGCCCGCTTCGCGCAGGTAGCCGAGGAGCGTCTTGAGCGTCGTACTCCGGACGATCGAATCCTCGACGAGGATGATCCGCTTGCCCTCGAGCACCTCGCGCAGCGGGGTGAACTTCAGCCGCACTTTGTCCGCGCGGTTGCCCGGCTCGATGAACGTCCGGCCGACGTACCGGTTGCGGATCAGCCCTTCCTGGCTGCGGATGCCCAAGGCGTAGGCCATGGCGTCGGCGGCCGCTTTGCCGGTGTCGGGCACCGGCACCACGATGGTGTTGCCGTCGTTGGGGTCGAAGAGGCCCATCTCCATTTCGAGCTTCGCGAGTTCCTCGCCGAGCTTCGACCGCGACAGGTAGACGCTCTTGCCGTCGAGCGTGCTGGCGACGTTCGCGAAGTAGATCCACTCGAAGAAGCAGTGCGCGCTCGGCCGCTCCTCGGCGAAGCGGTGGATCTTCATCGCCCCGTCTTGGAGCACGATCATCTCGCCGGGCGGGAGCGACTCGATTTCGCGGAAGCCCATGTTCAGCAGCGGCACGCTCTCGGATGCGGCGGCGAAGAGCGGGCCGTCGGTGGCGTAGCAGAGCGGCCGGAGGCCGAGGGGATCGCGCAGGACGACCATTTCGCCGAGCGCGTTGAGGAAGACGAGGTTGTAGGCGCCGTCGAGCTTGCGGCTGAGTTCCGTGAAGACCTGCACGAGGTCGGGCTTCTCGTCGCCGCGGAGCGCCTGCGAGATGAGGTGCATGATGACTTCGGTGTCGCCGGCCTGCGTGAGGTGGTAGTCGGTGTACGACTTCACCTCGGCGCGGAGTTCGTCGACGTTGGCGAGGTTGCCGTTGAAGGCGAACGCGAACCACTTCCACTTGCAGCCGTGCTGGCGCTCGAAGGGCTGGGCGTACTTGCGGCCGGTGGGCCCGCAGGTGGCGTATCGGACATGCCCGATGCTGGCGCGGCCGGCGTACTCTTCGAGGATCGAGATGTGCTTGTGCTCCTGCGACATCCGGAAGGCTTCGGCCACGGTGCCGAGGGCTTTGAAGGTGTCGAGGAGCTGGTCGCGGTCCGGGTTGAAGCTGCTGAAGCCCGCGGCGAGCTGCCCGCGGTTCTGGAGGTCGAGGAGCATCCGCGGCATGAGCCGCGTGGTTTCGTCCGGATCGCCCTTCCAGATGCGGCTCTCGCGGCCGTCGGCGAAGTGGTAGAGGGCCGCGATTCCGCACTCGTGCCGCAGTTCGTCCATGGGCGAGGGTCCGTGGGCAGAGGGTCGGGTGCGCAGAGGTATCGTATCGCGGAATCGGACGACTGAAAGGGAATACACCCGAAACCGCATGAACCTTTTTGGGGAACTCGGTTCACGGAGCCGGTGGCAGCGCTCCCGAAGTGGAAACCCGTCGCCACGGGAGGAGTGATGCGGTATCTTTTCAGTCTGAGGAATACGACTCGGGGTGCCGCAGTGCTGATCCGCCACATTCTCGCGATGCTGGTTTTCGCTTTGATCCTCGCGGTCGGGTGCGGAAAGAAACAGACTGCGCTTCCGACGGCGCCGGCACTCGAGCCCGTGACGGAAGCCGAAGCGCGGGAATTCGGCAAGGAGTTCCTCGCGGCGGTGGCGGCGAAGGATCGGGCCAAATACGACCGGCTGGTGCGATTCGACGAATTCTTCCACAGGTGCATGAGAGACTCGAATCTGAGCATGGCCGATCGCAATGAGATTGTAAAGGCTTTGGAACCAATCGTCGGCGACGACTTCGCTCATTTCTCGTTGGTCTACGATGCTGACTCCGCGAAGATTCTCGACGTGCGCTCGCGCGATGGAAAGATGGAGGTGTCGATGCGTCTCAAACACAACAAATATCTCGTGCTGGAATTGAAGCGTCACCCAGACGGTGCAGTCGCAATGCAAGACTCGACGTCGACGCATGCCGGGGAACCGGATAGCAAGAGGTACCGCAGGCGGATCACGCCTTTCCTGATGAAATATAAGGGCGCCGCACTCTCCGAACAGGATTCCCTCTATTTGCAGCACTTGGACGCGATCAACGCCGCGGGCGAAGCCGCGATCAAGAAGGAGTCCGGGAAGGCGATGGCCTTGCTCAATGGATTGCCCACGGAACTTCAGCGCGAGAAATCGATCGCGCAGATGCGACTCAACATCGCGTTGGTCATCTACGAAAGCAACGCGCAGCGCGAACTGGAACGCGAGATGGAACGATACATGGAACTCTTCCCGGACGACACGTTATCAGGGTCTGATCCCACTGGTGCGCCCTTTTCCCTTCGCTAATTCCTTTTCCGATCTCGAGCTTCGTAGGAGTGGTCTATAACACGCGGCGTCCGACTGG
>JAYVTJ010000974.1:0-3114 GCA_043774415.1 Fimbriiglobus sp.
GAACAACCGCAGCTTTGGCAAGGTCTCGCCGACCGCCAGCATGGAATTCGACCTCCCGAAGCGCGACATCCTCATCAAAGAAGCTTTCAAGGGAGCCAAAGCCGCCATCCAGGATTACGGGGCGCTGCTGAACGACCCCGTGTTCCTCTCGCTCGTCAAGGTGTACGGCGGCAACCCCGTCGGGGCCCAGTTCGGTGGCGCCGGCGGACTCCCGGCCGTGAAGAACGTTCTCCCCGGCCTGCCCAGTTCCGCCGACGAGCAGATCATGTCCCAAGCCGGATCGAACCGCAAGGAGTTCGGCACGAACCTCGAAGCGCTCATCCCCGATCCGGCGATCTACAAGATCGAAACCGGCACCGGCTACGAGGTGCGCCCGGTCATCAGCCCGGACGGACAAGCGGTCGTCTTCGGCTTCGACTACATGTACACGACCGACATCCGCGAGCCGGTGCGGGCCGACGAGAAGCACCTCGGCCGCGTGAAGCGCCATTTCGTCCACACCGATGTCCAGCTCACGAACTTCGAGATGCGCGAGGTGAGCAAGTACTGGGTCAGCCTGAAGGTCGCCCGCACCGGCAAGGGGGTCGCGCTCCTCCAAGACATCCCCATCGCCGGAGCGCTCTTCCGGCCGGCTCCGAGCGCCGGCTCGTCGCTCCAGCAGAACATCATCTACTCGCAGGCGGCCATCTTCCCGACGCTGTTCGACCTCATGGGCCTCCGCTACGCCCCGGCCGTCGCCGACGTGACACCCGAGGGGCTCATCAACGACGAGTTCGTCGTCCGCGGTCGCCGCGATTACCTCCGGGCCTTCATCTTCGACTACGGCGCCAGCCGCGTGGACGACGCCCTCCGCATCATGTACGGCGAGCGCCGCGCCGACCTCTACCGCAGTCAGCAGAGCATCCCGTCCGAACACCCGAACGGCTATCGCGGCCCCGGCCTCCGGCAGCGCGACAGCGACCTCCAAGAGGACTACATCCCGAACGCGCACTACCCGCCGTCGAAGTTCGTCCCCGGCATGCAACTGCCGCAGGGCAACGACCGCGAGCCGAACCTGCCGCCGGGCGTGTTCGTCCCCGGTCACCCGACGGTGGGCCAACCGAAAGTGCCCCCGTCCTACTACGAGATTCCCGGTGGTGCGGGTACCACGACGACCTACTCCGCGACGCCCGCGCTGGCCCCGAAAGAGTATTCGAATCCGACCTCGTACCCGCTGGCGTCGCCCAAGGTTCTGCCAGGTGGACCGCAGACTCTGAAAGCGCCGACTGTGAACCCGCCGCTGCCGATGGGCGCCCCGCCGACGCCGCCGGGGGTGGGTGCGGTGTCGCGGTACAGTCCGGCTTCGCTGCCCGCGAGTCAGTACTTCGCGAAGTAACCTGTACCGGTCGTGCGAGAGGAATCCGATAGTGCGGCCGGGCCGGAAGTCCGGTTGCAACCGAATGGCGAACCGCTGGCTCGAGAAGCGGCGTTCGACCGACTCTGACACGGAGGAACCGTTCCGCCGACAGGAGTCGATCGATGAAGCGCTGGATACTCGCGGCCGGGGGCGTCGCGATCGCACTGGGCATGGAGGGGCGGGCCGAGTATCCGACCCTGAAAGCGCGGCCGAAGCCGCTCGACGGGATTCCGGCTTATCCGTACCAGTCGAGCGGATCGCCGCCGAGGACCACAGTCACCGGCACCGGGCAACCGAGGCTCGGAGTGGGGACACCGGGCGAAGTGCCGACGACGGTACTCGACGCTCCGGCGGGAATCGCGACCTCGACGACGCGGGACACGACGACCTGCACCATGACGGCGACGCGGCACAAGACGGTGCGGACGGAGTCGCGGGAGCGGGTGACGACGACCGGGCCGGCGCCGGTGACCGAAGCGGTGCCGGGCGAAGCGGCGACCTTCACGCTCCGCGAGCAGGTGCTGCGGGTCGATCACTGCAGCGTGTCGGGGGTGTCGGTGGTGCTCTATCCGGATGGCAAGTACGCCGTCCGGTTCCGGGCCGATCAGACGCTGGCGCCGCGGGCGGATACGGTGCAGTCGCCGAATCCGTTCAAGCGCAACCTGTTCGTCCTGACGGTGCGGGGGTACGCGAACGACCCGCTCGGGGAAACGCGGATCGCGGCGACGAAGGCCGCCGTGCTCCAGATTCCGATCGAGCCGTTCTGGGTGAACCGGAACGAGCCGTACGCGGGGTTCGTCGAGGGGAGCAGCGACGCGGTGAAGAGGAACTACCGCTGGATCGACCGGGTCGACATGGATTTCACGTACCGCTGAGGCCGCATCCGCTCCGCGGGTCGGCCGACGGCGGCCGGTGCTTACGGAGGGGACAGCATGCGGCGGCTCATCATCAGCGGTCTCGCGGCACTCGTCGCGGTGGCGGCCGTCGGCTGCATGGGCAGCAAGCACGCCTTCCTGCGCCCGGCTTCGGTGCCGGTGCCGCCGTCGCAGGAGATCGAAATCCTCGATCCCGCGCAGGGCGCTACAGGGGTGCCGGCCGTGCTGCTCACCGGCGGAACCGATGGCACGCAGAAGGTCGATGTGCCGCCGGCCGTGCTCGTCCACCGCTACTTCCCGAGCGGCGACCGCAACTTCCAGGCGCAGTTCCTCCCCGGCGGCCCGACGATCATCACCGCGAACCATCCGAAAACGATGGAGCGCACCTACGTGCTGGCGACGATGCCCCCCGGCGCGCCGCGCGTGACCTACTGCCACCGCTCGATCATCTACGATTACGGCCCGCAATCGGTGACGGTGACCTACGGCCACCACGGTTCCCCCACCGTGACCTACTCGCAGGCGACGAAGCTGACGGCACGCGTGGAACGGGCCGTGGACAGCGTGAAGGAGCACTTCGAGAACCACCGCAGCGGAAAGCAATCGGGCGACGCGTTGCGGGAGTGAGCTTGAGGCGGCAACCCAGCAGCAGCAGTGCGGAAGGTTACCGGATCCGAACCGATCCGGAGAAAATACGTCTCCCATCTGGCCGTTCGCTTCCGCGCCGCGATAATTTGGGGGATCGTTGGAACGCCGTGGCGGGTGGCGGAGTCGACACAACTCTCGGAGGACGGGGATGGCCATCGAGAAGAAAGCGTCGGCCCTGCTGGCGCTGAAGCCGGC
>JAYVTJ010000975.1:0-3012 GCA_043774415.1 Fimbriiglobus sp.
ACCCACGCGCCGCCCGCGTTTCGGCTCAAGGTGGCGATGTCCGCCTTGCCGTCCCCGTTGAAGTCGGCCGCGGCCACCGTCGCCCCGCCCCGGAACTCCGGGTCGTAGGCGAAGAACGAGTCGAGCAGCATGCCCGTCCGCCCGCTGAAGACCTTGATGTGCGGCCCGGCCCCCGAGCCCGCCGCGGTGATCACGTCGGCGTAGCCGTCGCCGTCGACGTCGGCGCTCGCGACGAACACGCCGCCCCGGAAGCCCGGGTCGTAGGCGTCGAAGCTGCCGAGGGGGCCCGCGATCTGCTCGCCGGTCCGGCCGTCGAGGATGCGGACGTGGGGATCGGCCCCCGGCCCCGCGGCGGCGATCAGGTCGGGGATGCCGTCGTGGTTGATGTCCCCGGCGGCCACCCGGACGCCGCCCATGAAGCCGGAGTCGAAGGGCTGGCGCTGGTAGGCGAGGACGTTCGTATCGGAGTGGTAGGCCCGGACCAGCGGCGGCGCGCCGACGGATGCACCGACGAAGGTGAATGGGAATGGAAGCGGGCGGCCTACGGGCGTGATGCGATCTTCGAGGGGGGTCAGGTTCAAGCTGAGACGGGGCGACCGCGCGGCGGGGGCGAACGCGGGCAAAAGGGCCAACCCGAGTTTGGACAGGCGGGCGGTCCACCCGTCGAACACGAAGTCCCAGACGCGATGACGTCGGAGCGTTCGGTTCGAGCGGGACGGACGCATGGGGATGATCTCGGGAGAGACAATCGAAACCCGCGCTGCGCAAACGGTCCGGCCGACCGTCGGATGGGAGGGACGATATCGCCGGCGAAGGACCCGTGTCAACCACCGTTGCCGAAGAATTCCGGAATAATCGGGAACGGCTGAATTCGATGGAGTTGCGAGAGGGAAAAAACTCTTCCGCGGCGGGTACGGCGCGGCGATAGTCCTGCTCCGATGCCCGCGAGATTTCTATTGTGTCCGAGGGCTGCGGCTCGAGCTCGTGCGGTTCACCGATCGGGAACCGATTCCGCAGCCCTCGCGCGCGGACGGATCGATCGCATACGCTTGGAGTGCACGACTGGGGGCTTCGCTCGGCTCGCAGCGCGGCCCCGACATTCTCGCGGCGCCCTTTCGGACTCCCGCCGAGGCCCGCGCGGCCCTGTCGGCCCGGGCCATCCGCTGGGCGCATGCCGCGGGTTGAAACCCGCTCTCGCGAAGCGGTACACTGGCGCGGCCGAAAAGCCGATCCCCGCCACCCGGTGAATCGTCGCCATGCCGCCCCTCCTCCTCGGCGCGTACGCTCCGCCGCCACTGCGGAAAGGCGTCCGGGCGATGTGCCTTTACCGGGATGCCGAGTGCGTCGTCACATCCTGGACCGACGCCCCGATCCCGTGGCCGCGCGTGCAGCCGGTCGGACAGCGCGGAGGGAGCGGGTTGCTCGTCGACGAGACGCTGCTCCTCGCCATCCGCACCGAGTCGGTGAAGGCGCTCACGCACCACTTCGGCGTCGGCAACCGCTGCGTCTGGTGCTGGCGCAGGGCCTTCGGCGTCGCGCAGGTCGGCACCGAGGGAAGTCGCCGGCTGGTGACGGCGGCCGGGGCGAAGGGCGCGGCTGCGAGCCGGGGAAAGCAGCGCTCGGAAGAGTACTGCGACCGCCTCGCTCGGGCGGTGAAAGGCCGACGGATCGCCGGACGCTGGACCGGGAAGGAGTGGACGCCGGCGATGGAGGCGAGGCTCGGGAAGGAGCCGGATGAAGCGCTCGCGAACGAGTTCGGCAAGACGGCGGAAGCCGTGCGCGCGAGGCGGGCGAGGCTCGGGATCCCGTCGGCATGCGACCGCCGCAAGAAGACTCCGCTGCCCGCGCGACCCGCATGACGCCGAGGCCGGACTACCCGCCGTTGGCGGGGGTGAGCGGGACAATTCCATCGTCCGCCGCATCGGGGACTTGGCCGAGCCGGCACATGAGGCAGACCCTGCCGCGCAGACTCACCGAATTGCAGGCCAGTCCGCAGCGGATGCACTCGCGGTAGACGACGCCCCGCTCCATCGCCCCGTACGGGATGGCGGTCGAACCACCGCCGTCCCAAACGACGGTCCGATCGGGCTCGGGCAGTGCCGCGCCGACACCGGTGAGTGCTTCGACGGACATGGTCGGCTCCTGCCCCGCGGGATGGCCCGGAAGCGTAGAACCGAAATGGCCTCCGCGACGCCCGAGATCACATCTTCGCCAGCCGCTCCGCGAACGCGCGGATGGGAAACGTGAGGAACCGCGCATCCGGAGCCGGATCGACCGCGACGTCCGTGACCCCGCTGTCCGCCGCGGTGAACGCCTCCGCCGCGGCGCGGGCCGGTCGATCGCGGCGACCCGAACGCCGTCGAGTCCGCTGTCCGTTACGAATCGCTCCGCGGATCCGCGATCCCGGAAGAGGAGCAGGGCGGCGCAGCCGGGGGTGAGTTCGGCGGAGAGGTACGAGCCCGCGCCGGGCACGGCCAGCAGGTGGAGCGGGAAGGCGAGGGGCAGGTCGACTTCGGCCACCGGGTACCTCCGATCAAGCGCGACAAGCGGGGACTCAGCCGCGGTCGCGCTTTTGGAGTGCGCGCATCCCGAGGCACTCCTTCGCGAGCCAGAGGCCCGCGACGAGCAGCGCCGTGGCGGCGAGGATTTCGAGGAAGAGGTCCACGCGGTGCATCGGGTCGAGAGTGAAGTGCGCAAGACCCGCCGACGCGGATCGCCCGATACGTGGACTATGTGTGGATGTACGGGAAACGATCCCGCGGAGGATCGTCAGGCGTCCGACCGTTCGAAGGCGCCCTTCCGCGCCATCACGTGTTCGAGGAGCAAACCGATCGCGGCATCGATCGACGCGGGCTTTTTCGAGTAGCCCATCGCTCGGGCGACCGCGAACCATCCGTCTTTGTTGAGTCGCCCCTTCATTCCCCGCAGCTCGGCCTGGATCCCGTCCCGCGTCAAGGTCGGGTCGGTCAGCACCCGATTCTGCCACTCGTTCAGAAGCGCGGTGATTTCGGC
>JAYVTJ010000976.1:0-2112 GCA_043774415.1 Fimbriiglobus sp.
CTCACTCAGACGGCTGGTTTCGCTGGTTTCGCTCGTTTCGCTGGTTTCGCTCGTTTCGCTCGTTGCGGCGCAGGGGGTACCGAGAACGAGCGAAACTGAAACCGAAACCGAGACTCTTGAGAATTATGAGCACACCTGCTCAGACACCCGGCTTCATACTCGACCAGCAGGGTATGGAAGTTGCAATCGCTCAGGTGAACTGCCATTTGTCCGAGTTGAGTGAGCCCCCGTGCTACCAATCTCGGCAGCACCGCACAGGATCTGTGCAATGACCGGTTCACCCTCAAGCCTCTTCCAGACCTATCAGCCTCATTCCTCAGCATGGGACGAACTTTTTTCGCGCGACTCGGCCCCGCATCCGCACTGCAAGATTCTGCACGACCGCTTGGGCAAGCTGCTCGTGCAAGATTTCTTGGCGAAGCGGGCCGGGGCCGACATGGCGTTCGTCAATCAGGGCATCACCTTTTCCGTCTATTCGGACATGCGCGGCGTCGAGAAGATTTTCCCGTTCGACCTCATCCCGCGACCGGTGCCGGGTGCCGAGTGGGATCGGATCGAAAAAGGACTCGAACAGCGGATCGCGGCGCTCAATGCGTTCCTACTCGATGTCTATCACGATCAGCGAATTCTGAATGAGAAGGTGATTCCCGCCGAACTCGTGCTCGGATCGAAGGGTTTCCGCAAGGAGATGATCGGCTTCACGCCCCCGGGCAAGCAGTACATCCACATCTGCGGCACCGACCTCATCCGTGATCACCACGGGCAGTTCCTCGTCCTCGAAGACAACGGCCGGACGCCTTCGGGCGTCAGCTATGTCCTCGAGAATCGCGCGGTGATGAAGAAGGTCTTCCCGCATCTGTTTCAGGATTGCCTCGTCCGCCGGGTCGAGGATTATCCGCAGCGGCTCCGCGAAGCGCTGATGAGCGTCGCCCCCGACGGCGCCGCCGATCCGCCGACGGTCGTGCTGCTCTCGCCGGGGCCGTACAACTCGGCATACTTCGAGCACAGTTTCTTGGCGCGACACATGGGGATCGAACTTGTGCTCGGGCCGGATTTGTTCGTCGATCACGACACGGTCTATCTCAAGACGACGCGTGGCCCGCAGAAAGTCGATGTCATCTACCGGCGCCTCGATGACGATTTCTTGGACCCCGAAGCCTTTCGGCCCGACAGCCTGTTGGGGGTGCCCGGATTGTTCCGTGCGTACCGCGCGGGCAACGTCACTTTGGCCAATGCGGTGGGTACGGGAGTGGCCGACGACAAGGCGGTCTACCCCTACGTTGAGGAGATGATCCGCTTCTACCTCGATGCCGAACCGATCCTGCGCAACGTGCCGACGTACATCTGCGCCCGGCCCGACGATCTGAAGTACACCCTCGACAACATCGGCGAACTCGTCGTGAAAGCCGTGAACGAATCGGGCGGCTACGGGATGCTCATGGGCCCGTGGAGCACCGTCGCCCAGCAGAACGAATTCCGCGCCAAGATCCGCGAGAACCCGCGCAACTACATCGCCCAACCGGTGGTCTCGCTTTCGACTTGCCCGACCTGGACCGACGAAGGCCTCGCTCCCCGGCACGTCGATCTGCGGCCGTACATCGTCAGCGGTCGCAGCACTTGGGTGCTCCCCGGCGGGCTGACGCGCACGGCGCTCGTGAAGGGTTCGCTCGTGGTCAATTCGAGTCAGGGCGGCGGCAGCAAAGATACCTGGGTGCTGGAGACGCCCCTGTGATCTCCCGTGTCGCGGAACATTGCTTCTGGCTCGCCCGCTATCTGGAGCGTGCCGAGAACACCGCGCGCATCCTGGAAGTGAATCAGACGCTCCTGCTCGATTTCCACGTCCCCGCCGTGCAGCAGTGGTCGCCGCTGCTCATCATCTCGGGCATCCACGAGTACGACCACGATCCCTCGGCCGAGGGCGTGCAGAACTTCATGACGTGGGATTTGGACAACCCGTTCAGCATCGCGTCGAGCCTGCAATGGGCGCGCGAGAATGCCCGCATCATCCGCGAGGTGATCTCCGCCGAGATGTGGGAGCGGATGAACTTCTACCACCTTTGGCTGCGGCACTCCGGCACCCGCGCCATGTTCGACGGCAACCGCGGCGAATTC
>JAYVTJ010000977.1:0-1892 GCA_043774415.1 Fimbriiglobus sp.
TGGAACTTCTTCCCTTCGACGTAGGCCAGGAAGGCTCCGCCGCCCGTGGAGACGTGGGTCATCCCGCTGTCGAAGCCAAACTGCTCGACGGCTTCGGCCGTCTCACCGCCGCCGACGACTGTCACCGCGTCGCAGCCGGCCATCGCTTCGGCGACACCGCGCGTGCCGGTGCAGAACGCCGGCTGCTCGAACCAGCCCACGGGGCCGTTCCAGATCACGGTGCCGCTCGCGCGGATTCTCGCCGTGAAGAGCGCGAGCGTCTTCGGCCCGATGTCCACTCCTTCGTAGCCGGCGTCGATGTTCCCCTCGAAGACTTTCGTCACCGCGAGGTCGTCCGATTTCGCCGCGAGGTAATCGACCGGCAGGGTGATCTTCCCGCCGACCCGACCGAGCAAGGGCTTCGCGGCTTCCAATTCCTCGGCCGCGACTCGGGTGCTGCCGACATCGATGCCGGTGGATTTGAGGAAGGTGTAAGCCATCTTCCCGCCGATGAGCAAGCCGTCGACCTTTTGGAGGAGCGCGTTGATGAAGGCGATTTTGTCCGAAACTTTCGCCCCGCCCATGACGGCGAGCACCGGACTCTTCGGAGCGCTCATCAGCCCTTCGATGATTTCGAGTTCCTTGGCCACGAGCAGCCCGACCGCACGCGGTTTGCCCGCGGCTTTGAGCGCTGCCGGGACCGCGACCATCGAGGCGTCTTTATCGTTGTGGCAGGTGCCGAAGGCATCGTTGACGTAGGCGTCGCCGAGGGCCGCGATCGCCGCGGCGAACTCGGGGTCGTTCTTCTGCTCGCGCGGGTCGAAGCGGAGATTCTCGAGCAGGATGACGCTGCCCGGCTTCAGCGCGGCGACGGCCGATGCGACGGAGGGACCGACGACTTCGCTCCCCGCTTTCGTCACAGGTAGGCCCAGCAACTCCCCGAGCCGAGTCGCGATCTTGTCCATTGTCAGGTGGACGCGTTCCTCGGGGGTCGCCTTATCCGGACGCCCGAGGTGACTCATGGCGACGACCGTCGCACCGGCGTTCAAGAGGGCTCGGATCGTCGGCAGTGCGCCCCGGATGCGGCGGTCGTTCTTCACGGCGCCGGTCTTCTTGTCGAGCGGGACGTTGAAATCCACGCGGACGAGAACGCGCTTGCCGGTAAGGTCGCCGAGGTCCGCGAGAGTTTTTTTGGGCATGAGTGATTGGGTAACCGGTACGCGTGAGATCAAGCGGCCACGGTCGAAGGGATCGACCGCAGCTCGCTGATATGCAGGATCGAGACGTTTGTGACTTGATCCGGCAGTAGGGGGTCGCGGGGATCGATGATCCCGACGATAATGAATGGCAGAGTGACCATGCACATATCGGGGTGATTCACATCGTGTACAGCACCCGAGGATGTCACGATCCGGAATGGCACAAAGGGAACTTCCTTGAGTCGCACCGTAACATCGGAGGCGTTGATCATCGGTATGCCTCGACAGAGTTATGACTTCGAGATCATGTACTTCACCAGATCGACGCAGCGGTTGCTGTAGCCCCATTCGTTGTCGTACCACGAGATCAGCTTGAAGAACTTGCTGTTGAGTTCGATGCCGCTGCCCGCGTCGAAGATGCTGCTGTGCTTGTCGTGGATGAAGTCGCTGCTCACGACTTCGTCGGTGGTGTAGGCGAGGATGCCCTTCATGTAGGTCTCGGACGCCTTCTTCATCGCCGCGCAGATCTCCTTGTAGCTCGTTTCTTTCACGGTTTTCACCGTGAGATCGACGACGCTCACTGTCGGCGTCGGCACGCGGAACGACATGCCCGTGAGCTTCCCCTTCACCTCGGGGATGGCCAACCCGACGGCGCGGGCCGCACCCGTGCCGCTCGGGATGATGTTGATGGCCGCGCCGCGACCGCCCTTCCAG
>JAYVTJ010000978.1:0-3173 GCA_043774415.1 Fimbriiglobus sp.
GGCGACACTGTACCACGCGATGGGGATCGATCCGGCGACCACGCTCCCGGATCACAGCGGCCGGCCGATGTACCTGCTCGACGACCGCGAGAAGATCGACGAGTTGCTGTGACCGAGTTCGGAGCCAGCGCCGACAGATCGCTCCGTCCGCGAAATGAGGGCGCACTCGCCGGATTGTCAGTTCGTCGGATCCGACCCACGCAGTCGGTCTCATTCGCACTGCGATTTGGCAAATTGTAGTCGATAGTGCCACGACTGCGCCGGAGCCCCATGCTTCGCTCGGTGACGTACGCCTCAGCGTCACAGGGATAGGTACAGGCTCGTGTCCCGTCGTTCGTCATCCGTTTGTTCGCACCCGTAGAGCCGAGCTGCTCTCTGGAAATCGGGCACTCGGGCACGGCCCGATCGATGCCAACTGGGCGTATTCGGCCGATGTCGTCTACCAATTCTCCCGCGAGTCGCTGGAGACCATACTGAAGCCGAGTCACGTCCGCTACATCGGGCCGGCGTCCAAACCCCTGCGGGAGTACAGCCCGATGCCGGGCGACCGGGCGGGCCACCACGGGCGCATCCCCGGCGTGCAGGGGAAGCGGGTCGTGCGGCACGTGCTCTCCGACGCGAACCACTGGAAGTCGTTCGTGCAGGCCCGGCTGGCGGTAAAGCTAGGGGACCGGGGCTGCCTGAGCCTCTTCAGCGGCGCCGACCACCGGCTCTTCGGCGAACACCTAAGCGCCGAGTACCGCGTGCGGACCGAAGGGCGGGGCCAGACGGTCGACGAATGGCGGCCGCGGCCGGGCGGCGGGACAACCACTGGCTCGACTGCCTCGTGGGGGCGGCGGCGCGAGCGTTCAAGTGCGCGCCTGCCAAAGCACGTCCCGGAGCCGGCGCAGGAAGGGCCGAAGCGGAAGCTGACGGAGATCCATCGCGAGAAGTCGGTGGCAATGGACCAGCGGCCGCAGCGCGAAAACTGCTGAGAGGCCGGCGAGATGCCCCGATAAGGCCGAAGCCGAGGATGATGTTCTCAGTCATACAGCGGGAGAAGCAAGCGGCGCCGGAGCAGAGGTGGGAACAGTAGTGATGGGTGTAAGAGAACGAACTTGCAAGATCTATCGCAATGGGACTATCCAAGTTCAAATCCTTACCGCACAATACTTCACTTACAATCAAGCCGTTCAACGAATCGACCATAGCAGTGAATGAATGGCGAAAGCTCGACACGTCGCCGATCGAGTAGAGTCGCCATGGAGGCCGCCCGAAGGAGTGGGTCTGAGGCACCTATGTTCAAGACGAACGCGTACCGTGTACTGATCGCATCTCCCGGCGAGCTTGCCGAGGAACGACTCGCCGCCACTGAAGCCATCCACGAATGGAATGCCCAGCATTCCGCCGCGGAGGGGATGGTGTTGCTGCCAGTCAAGTGGGAAACGCATGCCGTACCCACTGCAGGCGTCAGGCCGCAAGAGGCGATCGACCGGCAACTCGTCGATCAATGCGATATTCTGGTGGGGATGTTCTGGACGAAGCTCGGCACGTCAACGGGAGTCGCAGAATCCGGCACGGTCGAAGAGATCGACCAGTTCGTCGCCGCGAAGAAACCTGCACTGCTCTACTTCTCCAACCGGCCGATCGAGCCCGGAAAGCTCGACCTCGAGCAACACCAGAAGCTCAGGGAGTTCAAGGCTGATACCTACACCAAGTCGCTGTGCGGCGGGTTCAACCGCCTCGAAGACGCGAAGCCGATGATCCTGCGCGACATGACAGCCCAGATGCGCCTGATGAAGCCGAGGAAGCGAGCTGACAAGATCGATCAGGCCGCGAGGCTGACCGAACTGCTTCGCATCCAGAAGCTTCACGGCATTACGCAGGAGGAGTACAAGGAGATGCGCGAGAACGTCATGGGCAAAGGCGAGCGAGCCGAGACGCGAACGGGCGACCCGGTGAAGCCCGGCGACGTCGGCCCAAACGGTTTCCGCGTCGGCTACACCGAGGACGGCGACAAGGTCGAGTGGATACCTGACGACGAGGTTCCCGGAGAAGAGTGGCCGATGATCCTGCGCAGGAACGACAACGCGATTCTGGAAACCTACAAGGAGTACTGGGACAAGGTTTGGTGGAATCGTCACCAGAACTGGCTGGATCGGATAGAGTCAGGTGAACAGAACCTGACCGAGGATCAGGAGCTGATTCTGGCGACTGCCAAGGCCGCCGCTGCGACGATGGAGGAAAAGTACGGGCGGGAAAATCTCGGCTGGGATGATTTTGAATGGGGCTTACTCAGCGGCAAGTTGTCGGCCTTGGCTTGGGTGCTGGGGTCGGAGTGGGAAGAATCTCTGGACACATAAAGGACGAATGGAAGACGCGCCTCAGGTGGAGCACGTCGGCCAGCTCGACTTGGTGGGAGCATCGTTGCAGGGTTTATCTTTTCAGGAGACCGGAGCGAATCCCGAGGGATTGCTGAAGTCGGCTCGGAAGTTCTCGGACATCCAGCGGGGAAGGTGGCGGCGAGGCAGAGGATGCGGCGAGAGTCTTAGCTGTTGCCCCCTACTTTTCGTTGCGACCTTCTAAGTCGTTACTTCCATCTCGACTGAGCGTGGACCGGCACGACTGCGATCGAATCCGAGCCGGCTCGCGTCAGTGCCCGATAAACTCGGACGAGCGCTGTCGACCTTCGTGGTGCATACCTTCACATTCCTATCGGTGAAATTTCTCGGCACCTCCGCATAACCCGCGAGCGTCGTCGTCCCCGCTTGCTACTCACGCCATCCCTTCCGCAGGGCATTATTCCCCCCTCCAATCGGGCGATCCTTTCGGGGAGCCCGTTACGGAAATCGGTCCGAGCGCGGAAGACGCGCCGCCCGGTGGCACGGGTGACGTCCCGGCGCGGTCCCGGCGCAGTCGGCATTGCGGTGGAGGCACATCGCACGGTCGCCTTTCGAGAGCGCGGTCGCCGTGGAGGGGCTGAACAGGGCCGTCGGTACGGCGGCACGACACCGGGGACCGGGCGGCTTTTCCGCCGCGTCGGAGGACCGCTCCCGTCGGACCGTTCCTGCGCCGCAGATCTCCCGCGGTGGGCGGGTGCGCACCGACTCGGTATCTTTGCTGACGCCCGCCCCCGAGTCGGAGCCGTCGCCCGATGTCCGCTCCGCGCTACCTGCTGGTCAAAGCCCACGTCG
>JAYVTJ010000979.1:0-2845 GCA_043774415.1 Fimbriiglobus sp.
TGATGGCCTTCTTGGTTCCCTCTCCATCGGCGAATGCTTCCACTTTCTGTATCGCATCCGACTCAGCATCAGTTAAGAATTGGCGTACTCGACTGCAACAAGCAACTGCAAAGAGCCTCTTTTCACGAGCCGAAGCTTTTTGACGAAGATGTTTCAGCAATTGGTTCGGATTAGTCGCCCGCAACCATTTCCCTTCCGTCATCGCTGCACCCTCCCGGAAATCACTCCTCGAACAGCGCCGCGACGAATTCGTCCGGGTTGAACGGCTCCAAATCTTCCATCTGCTCGCCGACGCCGATGAACTTCACCGGCAACCCGACCTTCGACTTGATCCCGAAGATCGACCCGCCCTTCGCGCTGCCGTCGAGCTTCGTCAGGATCAGCCCCGTACACTTCACGGTCTTCGTGAATTGCTCGGCTTGCGTCACGGCGTTCTGGCCGGTGGTGGCGTCGAGCACGAGCAGCACTTCGTGCGGGGCGCCGGGGATCTGCTTGCTGACGATGCGGTGGATCTTCTCGAGTTCGCGCATGAGGTTCGTCTGCGTGTGCAGCCGGCCGGCGGTATCGACGATGAGCACGTCGTACTGCCGGGCCTTGGCACGCTCGCAGGCGTCGTGCGCCACGGCCGCGGGGTCGGAACCCTGCTGCTGCTTGACGATGTCGACGCCGATGCGCTCGGCCCAGACGGTGAGCTGCTCGACCGCCGCGGCGCGGAAGGTATCGCACGCCGCGACGAGGACCTTCTTGCCGTCGTTTTTGAAGCGCAGCGCGAGCTTGGCGATGGAGGTGGTTTTCCCCGATCCGTTGACGCCGGCGATCATCACGACCGTGACACCGCCTTTCACGAAAGCCAAGCCCTCGGCCGGATCGAGGAGTTGCTCGCGCAGTTGCTGCTTCACGAAGAGCTTCACATCTTCGCCGACTTCCCGATCCTGATAGCCCTTGCGGACCTTCTCCACGATGAGGGAGGTGGCGCCGAAGCCGACGTCGGCGAGGAGCAGTTGCTCTTCGAGCTTGGCGAGGAACGCGGCATCGACGCGGTGGGCGCTGGTGAAGAGGCCGACGACCCCGGAGAAGACGGAGCGCGTCTTCGTGAGGCCCTTTTTGATCTTCGCGAAAAACCGCCCGAGCATGATCGCCGCCTGAGTGCGTGAGGGAATGGGAAGCTACGGGATCACGTCGCCTTGGCGATGGCCGCATCGCAGATCTCGGCGACCAAGCTCCGCAGCCGATCCCAGATCATCCGGTGATAGTCGTCGGGGATGTCGATCCGCTCGCCGTCCGAGTGGCGGGCGAATCGCCCGGCTTTCGACATGTAGGATTTGCCCGCGACACCCCGGTTGTGGACCAGCGCATCGCGGGTCGCCTTGGCTTCGGCGAAGCGTTCGATGTCCTCGGTCGCGGGGAGGCCGAGCTTCATCCGCTCTTCCAAGTAGGCGAACCAACCCGCAGGCCGCTTGTACGCGACATCGTTGAGTTCCCGATCGACGACCAGTTCCGTGATCGCGTCTTTGTCCGCCGCTTCCAGCACCGTTTTGAAGTCCACCTGCTTCCCGAGCAAGCTCTGCGGGTGGGCCGTCAGCCACAGCCGCAGGAGATCGAAAAAGAAGTTCTCGAAGATGGAGAGGAACTGCTGGAAGGTCGCTTCGGTGAGTTGCTCCGCGATATAGCGTTCCACTTTGTTGGCGAGTTCGACTTGCGTGCTCACCGTGCCTGTAATTTCACTGCGAATGGAAAACGTCGTGCCGGTCGAGATGAGTTTGCGGAGGAAATCCCAAGCGGTTTTCGTATCCGCGTGGTAATCGTGAGCGGCGACGAGATCCGCCAATGTCCGATCGCGCAGAGTTTGGATGTCGTCGGCCAGTGCCATGGACTACCCCTTCAAAAACTGCTGTCCAAGGCGGCTTGCACGGCCGCGGCATCTCCATTTCGACCGAAGTGGATCGAGGCCGTTTCGGGCCCGCCATTCACCGAGATGATGTTTTCGGAAACCGTGAAACAAATACCGTGGCGGTCCAGTAGCCCTCGAACTTCATCGAGCCGGCTGTACGGAAGCACAAGATACGGCCAAGGGGTTCCGGATGCGGAACTCGGCGACACGCGCAGTGGTTTCTCGACGGCTGTTTCGGTCATCGCTTCTCTCCCTTCGCTTACTCCATTCCAACTCCCAGTAGTCTACACCGCTGTGGAACAGACGGGAACGTCCCCTCGCGCGCTGAAAGATCGGCGCCGAATCCGGGTAGTTACTTGGGTCCGCCGCAACTATGGATGAAGCATCCCGAGTCCCGCACGCCTCCGAGGCCATCCATGGCGACCGTCTCCCCCGATCAGTTGCTCGCGCAGTTGCAGTGGCGCTACGCCGTGAAGAAGTTCGACTCCGCCGCGAAAATCCCCGCCGAAACATGGACCGCTCTCGAAGAATCGCTCGTGCTCGCGCCGTCGTCGTACGGCCTCCAACCCTGGAAGTTCTTCGTCGTCGAGAACCCCGACGTGCGGGCGGCGCTGCTCCCGCATTCGTGGGGGCAGAAGCAGATCGTCGAAGCGTCGCACCTCGTCGTCTTCGCCGTGAAGAAGGACGTGAGCGCGGCCGATGCCGAACGACTCGCGGATCATTCGACCGCCGTGCGCGGCCTGCCCGCCGGGTCGCTCGACGGCTACAAGCAGATGATGGTCGGTAGCATCACCCGCACTCCGGCCAACGAACTCGACATCTGGATGTCGCGGCAAGTCTTCATCGCCCTCGGCGGGTTCCTCACGGCCTGTGCCCTCCTCAGTGTGGATGCCTGTCCGATGGAAGGCTTCCTCCCCGAGAAGTACGACGAGGTGCTCGGCCTCCCCGCGAAGG
>JAYVTJ010000980.1:0-6129 GCA_043774415.1 Fimbriiglobus sp.
CAACTCGGCCGGAGACATTTTCGATGGGGTGCAGGCTGGTCGGTCTGATCGCCCTCTCGGCTTGCGTGCAGCCGGCGCTGTTCGCGCAGCCCGGACCGATACTCCGCGAATGGCGACCGAGGGAGTCGGTTGCTCCGAAACGCCCGCCCGCACCCCCGCTCGACAATCCGATTCTTTCGCCTGCAGTCGAACCGGCGATTGCCACCGGCTCCACAAGTCTCGGCACGCGGATCGTCGTCGTAAATAATTCATCGTCGTTACCACCGTCCGACATCGCTGCGTCGCCCGCGTCCGCGCCGCCTTGCATCCCGTGTCCTGCGCAACGGACTCCGCTCTACTCCCATTGCCGACCGTGGCCCGGCGGATCGGCCCCACTGCCCGACCCGCTCGGAGCCGGATCCCCGACCTCGAATCCCCCGGATGCCGGCCTGCGTGAAGGCGCATTCGCGCGGGGTCGGGAAGGCGGCGGGCAATCGTCCGCGACCGCCGCCCCCGGCTTCGACGGCGATTTCGCGGGCATCACCTACAGCCGCCGCATCGGAGATGGTCGGGTCGTCCGCGTGCCCGTGCTCAGCCGCTACAGCGGAATCAAAATCACCGACAACGACGGCCCGCGTCCGACGGACCGCATCGCCCTCGGCTACAACTTTTACGACCGCGTGAATCCCTCGCTCAATCCCGGCTTGGGGGCCGTGACGCTCCAGCGGCAGATGATCGGTTTCGAGAAGACGTTCCTGGACGGCTCCGCTTCCTTCGGCATGCGCTTGCCGTACGGGGACATCAGCGGTTCGTCGGGCGTGGGCACCTCGGGCATCGGCGATTTGAGTTTCCTCTACAAGTACTCCTGGTACGACGACCGCCGTACCGGCGATTGCATTTCGACCTGCCTCATCCTGACGACGCCGACCGGCAACGATCCCGATCGGTTCGCCGATGGCGGCACGCCGCCGCGCTCGTGGATCATCCAGACCGCCGCCTGTTTCGTCAAGAATTACGAATGGGGTTACATTCAGGGTGCGACGAGCCTCGTGGCGCCGACCGATTCCCGCGATCCGATTCTTGTGGGGAACACGCTGTCCGCCGGCTGCTGGCTCGCCCGCGACCGGCGGGATCGGTTCGTCACCGGCGTCGTTCCGGTCGCCGAAGTGCACGTCACGACGCCGCTGAATCAGCGCGATCCGAACGGCAACGTCTACGTTCAAGATCAGGTGAACATCACCAACGGCCTGCACTTCATCACGTCCCGGGGTACGATCAGCCCGGCGATCGGCTTCCCCCTCCTCAGTCCTGTTCCCTGGCGCGTCGAGTTCGTGCTGAACGTGAACCTGCGGTACTGAACCGGGAGGCTCGGCCGAATTCCGACGCGCGAGACTCTCACCCTCGGCTGCGGGGCATACATTCGTCAGCATGTTACCCGATGAAGCTCGCACGCTTCTTCGCGGCTGAATCTGCTGTGCCCTTCCCGGAGCTTTCGATGCGCCGACTCCTCTCCATTTGCTCTCTCCTAATCGCCACCTTCAGCGCCCGCGCCGACGAACCGGTGAAGCACGGCTTCCTCGCCACGGGCGGCGAGACGTTCATCGTCGACGACGCCGGCAAAGAGATCTGGAAGTTCCCGATGTCCACGCGCGACGGATGGGTGCTCGAAAATGGCAATGTCCTGCTGGCCCTGTCGAAGTCGAAGGATTACCCGTCGGGTGCGGTGGTCGAAGTGAATCGCGACGGCAAGATACTGTTCACCTTCAAAGGCACGCAGTCCGAGGTGAACACGGTCCAATCGCTCGGCCGGGGCCGGGTGATGCTGACCGAAGCCGGGGATAAACCCCGCCTGCTCGAAGTCGATGCCGAGGGAAAGATCCTCGTCGAGGTTCCGCTCGATGCTCAGACGAAGGATCATCACCTCCAGACGCGCATGGCCCGGAAGCTCGCCAGCGGCAACTACCTCGTGCCGCAACTGCTCGACCGCGTGGTCCGCGAGTACGACGCGAAAGGCAAAGTGGTTTGGGAAGTGAAGACGCCGAACATGCCCTTCACGGCGATCCGCCTACCCGACGGCAACACGCTCATCGGCTGCACCCACGGCAACTTCACCATCGAAGTCGATGCGAAGGGCAAGGAAGTCTGGCGCGTCTCGAACGACGATCTCCCCGGCAAGCCGCTCAGCGACTGCTGCGGCGTCCAGCGGCTCGACAACGGCAACACGGTGCTGACCAGCTACAACGCCGGCGCGAAGAAAGTGAAGCTGACTGAAGTGACCCGCGAGAAGAAGATCGTTTGGCAGTACACCGACGAGCGAAGGAATGGCATCCACCACTTCCAAATTTTGGATGCGAAGGGTCAGCCGGGGAAGAACCCGCTGCGGTGAACCATCATCCAGTTGGCCCGACGCGCAAGCGAGAGCGACCATGCGGGCAACGCAATTGCGATCCTCGGGGCGTGACCCGGTTCGTCGCCCTGGCTTGCGCGTCGGGCTAACTAATCGTACGGTGCTCCGCCTACAATAGCCCGTCGATCCCGCCGCTGACCTCTTCAGGACAACCCGCATGAACCCCCTTCTGCTGTCGCTCGCGTTCGTCGCCGGAGCCGACCCCGATTGGAAGGCCGACGAGGCCAAGCACCTCACGAACATCACGCAGGTGACAAAGGAATTCGTCCGTGCGGGGGAAGGTTACTTCTCGCCGGACGGCTTGAAGATCATCTACCAGGCCGAGGAAAAGGAATCGGGGAACCCGTTCTACCAGATCTTCGTGCAGGATCTGGAGTGCGGGAAATTCCACCGCGTCAGCCCCGGCAAGGGCCGCACGACCTGCTCCTATTTCCATCCGACGAACGGCACCATTTTGTTCGCCAGCAGCCACGAAGATCCGGACATCAAGAAGCACGTCGAGGAAGAATTGAACCGTCGCGCCGACGATGCCAAGACTGGCAAGCGCCGGCGCTACACCTGGGACTTCGACCCGCACATGAAGATCTATGAGGCCGACATCGACGGCACGAAACTGAAGTGCCTCACGCCCGATGCGAAGGTCTACACGGCCGAGGGGAGCTACTCGAAAGACGGCAAGAAGATCGTCTACGGTTCTGGGAACGCGGGCGACGTTCAGATCTACATCATGGACGCCGACGGCAAGAACGCAAAAGCGATCACGACCGCGAAGGACTGCTACAACGGTGGCCCCTTCTTCAGCCCCGAAGGCACGAAGGTGATCTTCCGCTCGGATCGCAAGGAGAAGGATCGCTTGCAAATCTATGTGGTGAATGCCGACGGCACCGGCGAGAAGGCACTCACGAACAACGACAAGTGGGTCTACTGGGCGCCGTACTGGTACAAGGATGGCAAGCACATCATCTATACCGCGGCCGATCACTCGAACGAACTCGCCCGGCCGAATTACGACATCTACTGGATGAACATCGAGACCGGCAAGACGACGCGCTTGACGCACGCACCCGGGCAGGATGTGCTGCCGGTGTTCAGCCCCGACTACAAGAAGATCATGTGGACGAGCAGCCGGGACGGGCGGTCGCCGACGCAACTCTACATCGCCGACTTCGCGGTGCCAAAGGAGTGAAGCCGCTGCGGTTGCCCCCGCCGGATGGTGCGTTCGTCGCCATCGATTTCGAGACGGCCGACTACCGGGCCGACAGCGCCTGCGCCGTCGGCCTCGTCCGCGTCGAGCGGCTGCGAATCGTCGCGAAGGAAGTCGTGCTGATCCGCCCGCCACGGCCGCGGGTCCACTTCACCTCGATCCACGGCATCACTTGGCCGATGGTCCGCGACGCTCCCGCCTTCGCCGAAATCTGGCCTAGGCTGGCTCCGATGCTCGATGGCGCCCATGCCTTGGTCGCGCACAATGCCTCGTTCGACCGCAAGGTGCTGCACACCTGCTGCGCGGCGGCGCGGCTCGCGATTCCCGATCAGCCGTTCCTCTGCACCGTTAACATCAGCCGGAAGAAGTGGCAGCAGCGGCCGAACAATCTGCCGTCGGTCTGCGCCCGGCTCGGCATCGCACTGAAGCACCACGATGCCGGGAGCGATGCGGAAGCGTGCGCCCGGATTCTGATCGCCGCGTACGAACCGGCGGCTGTCGAGTCGGTCAACACTCTTTTTTGACGACGCCGAGCGGCAGGGCCAACTTGCAGCAGCCGAGATTGAGCGCCTGTTCGCCGATGCCGGCCGCGACCGCCTCGTCGAGCACGCCGGGGCAAAGCGAATAGTGGACGAAGCGCCCGGCTTTCTTCCCGCGGATGAGCTTCGCCACTCGCAGGACCGCGAGGTGGTGCGACACATTCACGGCGGGGATCGCGAGCATCCCGGCGATGTCGGTGACGTTCTGCGGCCCGTCGGCGAGGAACCGCACGATTCTCAGCCGCTCGGGGGCCGCGAGCGCGGCGAGCATCTCGGCGCAGCGGTCCGGCTGAAGCTTGTCCCTGGCCATAATCCGCTCCCGATGACATCGTGCGTCGGGCAATTCTACCTTTCGGCGAGCGGATCGAATTCGGATTTTTCTGGCCGGCGGCGCGGATGGCTGTAACATCTTAACAACAGGGCAGGTATCAAGCCGTGCTGTCCCGTTCCCGCCCCATTCGCTTCCGTCCGAGGTGCATCATGCCGTCGCCCCGCCCGCGCACCGCATTCACGCTCATCGAACTGCTCGTCGTCATCGCGATCATCGCCATCCTCATCGGTCTCTTGCTCCCCGCCGTGCAGAAGGTCCGCGAAGCGGCCGCGCGGATGAAGTGCAGCAACAACCTCAAGCAACTCGGCCTCGCGCTGCACAATTACGAGAGCGGCAACCAGAAACTGCCGGCCGCGTTCACGGGGGATCCCGGCAGCAGCGGGTTGCCGAACTACTTCTTTTCGTGGAGTGTCCTCGCGCAGCTCAACCCGTATCTGGAGCAGACGAACATCTTCAATCGGATGGATCTGAACCAGCCGATTTACGGCCCTCCCACTTACGCCATCACCGCGTTCAATCAGTTCGCCGTCGTGCAGGTGGTGCCGATCTTCCTCTGCCCGTCGGACAAGGGACGCCCGGTCAGCGGCGCGGCGTACGGCGTGAGCGATTTGGGGCCGACCAACTACGCCGCGTGCATCGGTTCGGGAATGACCAATGGCGGCGCGCCGTTCGGGACGCCTTGGGGTGGTGACGGAATGTTCCAAGCGAAGTCCTCCCTCCGGATCACCGACCTGACGGACGGCACCTCGAATACCGCGGCCTTTTCCGAGAGCATCTTGGGGGATGGCTCGGCCGCGACGACCGGCGCGACGGCCCCGGGCAAACCCGACATCACATACGGATACCTCACGGCTGGTTCGGCGGTCACCGCCGCCGGTTGCTCGTCCGCTACGCAGTGGAATTACAATAACTCCCGCGGATTCATGTGGGCGTCTGGCGAACTGCGCTGCGCCACCTACAACCACTTTTACCCGCCGAACAGTCCGAACTACGACTGCATCACCAACGATTACACTCCGGGACCCGGTCAATACACCGCGGTCGGCTTTCGAGCCGCGCGCAGCCGGCACAGCAGCGGTGTGAATGTGGCACTCGGCGACGGGAGCGTGCGGTTCGTCCGCGATGGTGTCGATCTCTCCGTGTGGCGCGGAGCGAGCACGCGGGCCGGCGGCGAAGTGCCGGGCGACTACTAATATGGCAGCTATGGCGAACTCCGATCATAACGCCCACTCCCGCATAGCGCCGTATGCGTTTGCGGGTGTCGCCGCGCTGGCGATGGTCGCCACATTGCCGGGGAGAACCCACGGTCTCGGGCTCTTCACGGAATCGATCCTGGCCGACTTCAAGATCGAGCGAGTTCCCTACGCCGCACTGAACCTCTGGGCGACCCTGTTCGGTTCGTTCTTCTGCATCCCCATCGGTTGGATGCTCGACCGCTACGGCATCCGAGCGATGATGTCTTCGGTGATTCTGGCGCTCGGGGTCGTCGTCGTCGGGATCGGCCTGCTCGATGGCGGCGGTGTCGAAGCGCCGTTGCCTTCGATCGATCTCTACGACGGTCGGGCCGAAACCGTTCGGGTTCCCGCTCTGCTATTCACGCTTATTCTCCTCACGCGTGGCCTCGGCCAGAGCGCGCTGTCGGTCGTCAGTCTGGCGCTGCTCGGGAAGG
>JAYVTJ010000981.1:0-4103 GCA_043774415.1 Fimbriiglobus sp.
GGTTGGAGTTGTTCTCGGGCGAGGGCGTTCAATCCCCGTTTTGCCCCGCGGATGATCTTCGAGACCCGCCGGGCGTGTTCCACGTTCTGACAGAAGATCAGCACGCTCCGGCGGTCGACCGTCTTCTCGAGAATCTCCTCCGTCGCCGCCTGAGCGATCGAATCGAACAGCCCTTCGGTCTGCTCTTGGTCGAACTCGCCGCGCACGATCCGCAGCAGCGATGTGTCGGCTTGGGCCGCGCCGGCCTTCGAAACCATCTTCGAGAGGAACCCCCGGTTCATCAGGACTTTCACCGAGACTTCGAAGCAGATCTCCTGGAGGATGCCGTCGGGCTTGCAGATGGCCCCGCTCGACAGCCGGTAAGGCGTCGCGGTGAGCCCGATGACGCGCAGGTCCGGGTTGATGACCTGCAGGTCCGCGATCAGTTCGCGGTATCGCCCTTCTTCGCCGATCAGATGCGTCTCGTCGACGATAACGAGGTCGAAGCGGCCGAGCTGCGCGGCTTTGCCGTGGACGCTCTGGATGCCGGCGACGATCACGGGCGCTTCGGTCTCGCGCTTCTTCAGGCCCGCCGAGTAGGTCCCCACCCGGACGGTCGGGCAGATGGCCTGCAGCTTCTCGGCGGTCTGCTGGAGCAGTTCTTTGACGTGCGCGAGGATCAGCACCCGGCCGTCCCAATTGATGACCGCGTCCCGGCAGAGGGCGGCGATCACCGCAGACTTGCCGCCGGCGGTCGGGATGACCACGCAGGGATTGCCCGCCCGTTCGCGCAGGTAGTCGTAGATCGAGTCGACGGCCTTCTGCTGATAGTCGCGCAGCACGTACATGATGGCTTCTCAAACGAAGGACGGCGAGTTGCGAATCTGTTTCTCCGCCGCAGCTTCGGCCGCAGCGTCGGCTTCGGGTTTCTCCATCGCTTCCATCGCGAGCCGGAATGCCATCTTCGCGCGGTCGGCCGTCGGGATGCGCTTGAGCGCCCAGACCATCAGTTGCAAGTCTTCGATGGGGTTCTTCGAGTACTTGATCTTCTCGTCGGCCATGATGTCTCCAAAAGCGGCGAAAAGCGGGGCCGTGAGGCCCCGCATCGGAAGTCGGATCACTTCTTCTTGCCCCACGGCGCCGTGCTGGTCGCCGCGGCCTTCGGTGCGGTCGCCGGCGAGGCCGGTGTGCTCTTCGTCGCCGGTGTGCCGCCGGTCGGTTCGTAGCCCTTGATCTCGTTGCGTTCCTCGCCGGAAGCCTGATCTTTCTTCTTGATCAGGCGGATGACGAGCGGGAGATCGTGGAGCTGCGTCGAATCGAGGAGTTTGCCCTGATGCCCGACGGCCCGGCAGATCGCCGAGAGCTCGGCGCGGGCGATGCCGACGGCGACGTCGCTCGGGTTGTCGAGGTTGAGCCGGGCCCACACCTTGCGCTTCTCGAATTCGCCCTCGATGATTTCGAAGGTGATGTTCAGGTAGTGCCCGTCCCCCTTCTTGGTTTCCTTCTGCTCGGATTCGACGATCACCGCCTGGTACTTGCCGGGCGGCAGGGCGTTGAAGCCGGTCGAAGGCGGGACGTCGTTCGGGTCGAAATTGTCGATCGCGGCCATGGTCGTGTTCTCGTTCGCGGTGGTGTGGTGAGGCGTTGGGGTCGGGTTCGGTCGGGGATTGCGAGGGTTCAGGCCAAGTATTTGGCGAGTTCGTCCCACGACATGGGGATGTCGCCGACGATGCCGTAGCGATTCTTCGCCACGCATGCGGGGCTGCTGGAACAGCGGAGGATCCGATCCCCGCCGTTGGCGCCGATCGACTTGGCCGTCGCGCGGGTTTTGTTGAAGCCGAGATCTTCGACGGCGACGCGCTTCCGGCGGGTCGCGTAGAGGACCGCGTCGGACCATTCGCGGATGTAGGCGCTCGCCCGCTTCTCCAGCGCGAGCGTGATCCGGTCGTACGATTCCGACTCGGGATCGCTGTACTTCTCGATCGCCGCATGCCCGATGAGGATGATCCCCATGTTGCGCTCCTCGGCGATGTAGTTCAGACCGCCGACCACCTCCTTCCAGTTTTTCAGGGCGAACTCCGGTCCTTTGCCGTATCCGATCTCGGCGAAGTCTTTCTTCTGCTGCATCCCCACGTCGGCGTGGATCAGCTTTTCCAGCCAGCCGAGCGAATCGACCACGAGCGTCTGGAAGCCGTGCTCTTCGCGGGCGACTTGGCCCAGCCTCCCGATGAACTCGCCGTAGCTCGTCGCGACCGGGAACTTCTTGCAGGCGATCCGCCGCAAGCCGTCTTCGGTCGGGATGAAGATCGAGCCCGGCGAGTGGGCCGCGAGTGTCGATTTCCCTTCGCCCGGATCCCCGTAGAGGATCAGCCGCGGCGGTCCCCCTTCGATGCCGTCCCGGACACCGGCGAGCATGCCGGCCTGTGCTCCGGCGCCTTCCGCACCGTCGTCGCCGATCGGTTCGTCCGCGTTGTCGCTTCCCATCGTTGCTCCTGGTGTGATTCCCAACGGGTCCGCGTTGGCCGGGTCGGTTTCAGCCGACGAATGCCCCATGCGGACCGGGCCGCGCTTCGAGTTCGCGGCGAACCTTCGCCAGCGCCGCGATCTGGATCTGCCGGATCCGCTCCTTGCTCAAGCCGTGCAAGTGAGCCAAATCCGCGAGGGTGTGGATCGGTCCCCCGTCCAGTCCGAACCGCCGCGTCACGACGTCGCGCTCGCGGTCGGTGAGCTTCCGCCGCAGGACCTCGGCGACGCGCTCGCCGAGGTGACCGTCCCTCTCCCCGATCCCGCCTTCCGGCTCCCGGGCGGGCAGGGAATCGAAGGCCGAATACGTTTCCCCGCCGCCGCCGCACCGGATCGCACTGTGGACGCCGACCCCGTAGCGGGCGCTTTTTCGGTCCGGATCCGCAGCGAGCGCACTGCCGACGAACGAGCGGAGGTACGGCCCCGCATAGGTCGCGAACTTGAATCCCCGGCCCGGGTCGAACGTCAGCGCGGCGCGGGCGGCGCCGGCGCGGCAGAGCGAGTCGACCTCCTCGTCGCCGAGGATCTCCACGGCCGCCATCGCCAGCTTGCGGTGCTTCTTCATGAGGAGCTTCACCGGCTCCGGATAGAGTGCGAGCCAATCCGCGACGGCGCGCTGGCCCTCCGCGGTGAGCTTCGCGTCCCGCGTCGAATACGGTCCGAGCGGAACGCGGAAGGCGCTACCCATTCGTCCCTCCGAATTTGGCGAAGTAGAGCGCCGTCAGCCCGCCCCGGAGCAGCGCCAGCGCGTTCTGTTCGATCGCCAGCACGTCGGCGCTGCGGAGCCCGAAGACGCGGGCGACGGCCCCGGCCGTCAGTTCCTCCTCGTCGTGCAGGCCGAACCGCAGGGCGATGACTTGCCGATCCCGCCAAGCCGGGATGTGCTCGTCCAAAGCCCGCCGCACGGCTTCGCGGACGACGCGGTCCTGCTCGGCATCGCCGCGGTCGTCCGGCGGTGCGGCCAGCGTCGTGATCGTCGTCGAGCCGTCGGCTCCGTCCCCGATGGGCGCTTCGCCGCAGATGCTGACGCCGTACCGGTCGGGGCGACTGCCGAGGGCGTTCTCCATCGCCCGCCGCATGGCGAACGAGGCGAACGTCAGGAACTGGATGTTCCGGTCCGGGTCGAATCGGAGCGCGGCCGTCGAAGCGCCGGCGCAGAGGATGGCGTCGATCTCGTCATCCTCGAAGCGCCGCCGGGCGACGGCGTAGAGGGCGGCGAACTTGCGCCGGAAGAAGCCGATCCGCCGGCCGCTCGGCATCTCGTCGAGCCACCGCTCGACGAATTCCCGGCCCTCGGCGGTGAGCCGGCCCGATGGCGTGGCGAGCGGCCCGAAGGCGGCGCGGCGGTTCTTCTTCATCGCGGGTGAGGCGGTCATGGGGAGAGTGTCCTTTCTCGCTCGGCCAGCTCCTGCAGGCCGGCGTCCGTGAGTGTCCAAATGCCGTCGGCGCTATCCTTCTGGAACCAGTCGCACTTGAGGGCGAAATCGAGGGTGCCGGCGACGATGCCGGTGTTCTTGGCGATGGCTTTGAAGTGACATCCGCCGGCGTCCAAGAGGAACCGCGCGACGGTGAGTCGCTGCTGTTGCCGGACCGGCGAGAGC
>JAYVTJ010000982.1:0-2723 GCA_043774415.1 Fimbriiglobus sp.
CCAAGAAGGCCGAGGACAAAACCAAAGAGGCGCAGTTGAACCGCACGCGCCGGCGCCTCGCGGCATCCGAGAGCCAAGCGGCCGTGGACAGCGAACTCATGCTCCTCTGGTGGCCGAAGTACGAACTCGACCGCTGGATGGCGAACCCGCTCTACTGGCAGTTCCCCGAGAGCGAGCGGATGAAATCCGAGCGCGTGCTACTCACATCCCGGCTCGATGGGCCGACGGTCGCGATTGCCAAACGCCTCGTGGACGACGCCATCGAGACGGAAGAGAAAGGCTTGACGGGCAAGGCCTACTTCGACGCCCGCGGTATGGGCTGGGATCCCAAGAAGGACACCGCGAAGGGCACCGGCTACGAGGGGTACGACGCCTCGTTCCGCGAGGCCGGGGAACTGCTGAAGGCGGCGGGGATGGACGTCGTGATCGACGACAAGCCCGAACTCTTCGGCGTCGGCAAGTGCCCCGATGCGGCGCTCTACGCCGGCTGGTACTCGCACGCCAACTTCATCGCCAGCGGCACCTATGCAAAAGGTTCCGTCGCCTGGCACCTCGCCAGCAGCGAAGCGGTGTCGCTGCGCCGGGCCGACTCGAAAGTCTGGTGCCCGAACCTGCTGAAGGCCGGCGTCTGCGCGACGCTCGGCCCCGTCGCGGAGCCGTACACCGTCGCCTTCCCGAAGCCGGCGGAGTTCTTCGGCCTCCTCGCGACCGGGAAATACACATTGGTCGAGGTCTACGCGAAGACGACGCTCATCACGAGCTGGATGATGACGCTCGTCGGCGACCCGCTCTACAACCCCTACGCGAAGAAGCCTCTGCTGAAGGAATCGGACGTGGAACCGAGCCCGAAGGGATTCAAGGTGCTGCGGTGAATCGGAGGCCGAGGCTCGCGATCCCGATACGAAAGCCGCATCGGGTCGCGTTGGGTACATCGGCGAATAGGGCCAACTCTCGAAACCGTCACCCCCGCGCCATTGTCGCCACCCGCTGTCCGGCGAAGCGCCGGTTCTCGTCGAAGAGGCCCGCAAAGGCCGCGTCCATGAGGTAGTTCGCCCGGCGGTGCCGGCCGATGCCGGTGTCCGCGAACGACACGGCCATCTCCCCCGGCGGGATGCGCGTGAGGTCGCGCGATTCCTCGCCGAGCACTTCCATCCACGCCGTGCGGGCCGTGCCATGCTTCGGCAGGCCGAAGATCTGCATCGCCGCGCTGTTGCTCACCATCGTCGTCCAGTCGTTCGGGTAGAGCTGGCGGAGCTGTCCGAGATCCTGCCAGAAGGTCCAGCACTGGAGGCCGTAGCCGCGGAGGAGCGTCATGGCGGTGCGCAGCAGCGGCATGGCCCCGAGCTGCGCGGCTTCGTCCACGAGGAAGAGCGTCCGCAGTTGCGGGAGCTTCTTGCGGCGGAGTACCGTCGCCAGCAGTGTGGCGACCCACGCCCGCAGTACGGCCCGGTGGCTCTCGAGCTTCTCCGGCGGGATCACGAGGTAGATCGTGATCGGATCGCCGGCCATCACCGACTCGAGTTCGAAGGTCGATTTCTCGAGCGACTTCGCCACGACGGCGCTTCCCAAGCACTTCATGTAGGTGCAGGCCGTGGTGCGGATGCAGGGCCGCGTCTTGTCCGACGGCGCCGAAAGATAGGCGACGAACTCGTCGCGGGCCAGCGGGTTCAGCACTTCCTTCTTGTCGAGCAGCACCGCGAGGTGGTAGTCGAGGTCGTCCATATAGAGCAGCCGGCGGAGGGCGCTCGGATTGCGCTCGCTCATCGGCTCGGCCGTGGCGAGGTGGGCGATCAGCCCGGCGGTCAGACCGCGGCCGGTGTCGTCCCAGTAGCGGTCGGTGCTGAAGCTGTGATCGACGGCGAACTGCGTCGCCAGCATCTCGGCGTCCGATTCCGGATCGGCGCCGGGCAGACGGAACAGATCGAACGGATTCAGCGCATCGGTTTTGTCCGTCACCAATCCGAACGGGTCGAGGATGACGACCTTCTGCCCCATCTCGCGGCGGCGCCGGGCCGTCACTTGGCTCAGCTCGCCTTTGATGTCGATGGCGATCACGGAGCCGGGATACGTCAGCAGATTCGGGATGATGACGCTGACGCCTTTGCCCGCGCCCGTGGGGGCGATGGTCATCAGGTGGCCATCGCCTTCGTACAGCAGCGGGTCGAGCGCATCGGACGGTGCTTCCGCCGCGATGTGGGCCGAATGGAAGCCGGGTGCCGGACGGGGCGGCACGCCTTTCCAGCCGAGATAGAGGCTGCGGCTGGGCCAGTTCGGCGCACCGGCGGCGACTTTGCGCTTCCGACGGGCGGGCTTCTCGGCCGGGGGCCGGGGGGGAATTGTCACAGCGAATCCTCCACGCGAGCGGATGACGAGAATGAGAGCGTTCCGGGGCGACTCCGTCGCCCGGCATTCCATCATACGCATGCGGACGCTCAAACGTGGGAAGGGAAAGTTCCGAAGTTGTCGGCGGGAGAAATGTGCGGCTTCGGATGATCTTCGGGAAAGGTGTGGCACCCGAACTGCGTAAATGGAATAGCACATCTGCCGAGAAGGAGACGCACCATGAAGACTCAAACGGCCTGCCCCCGAGTGGGCGATTCCGACCTTCACAGCATCCTCGACCCCGATACCGACTTCGAGCCGAGCGTCCAGCACGCGTGGCACGAACGGGCTTTCGACGACCTTTCGGAGGTCGCCGAGCTGCTCGATTCGCTCGAAGTCTG
>JAYVTJ010000983.1:0-10324 GCA_043774415.1 Fimbriiglobus sp.
GATCTGAGCGACTTCTTGCCCGGAGGCGAAGATGTCCGGATCGTCGGGCTGGAAGTCGTCGACCCTACCGGCGAGGACTCGCTCCGCGGCAACCCGCGCTCTCCGTTCATCGTGCCATTCGCGAAAGATGCCGACGCGCCGACGGAAGAAGAACGGCTCTTCGCGGGGTTCCAGCGCCTCGCCACGAATGGCCCGGCCGCGCTCCGCATCGCCGAAGAACCGCCCGCGCTCCGCCGGACCGTGGGTCACTTCCCCGATGCGGCCCGGTACTCCCTCGGCAATCGGCTCGAAAAACTTCGGGGGAACGACTCGTTCGCAGCGGCCGGGATCGGCCCCAAGCGCACGCCGTACCGCTGCCTCGCGATGGCGGATCAAAATGTCCTCTCCAACGACATGCTCTACACCTCGGCCGACGCCGATCCGACCGACAACTTCGCCTTCGCCGTGCGGCTCGTCCCGTGGTTGCAAGGGCCGGAGAAGCGGACTCAGTGCCTCTTCATCGAAAATGGCGAAGTCGTCTCGAAGTTCGACGAGTTCGATTTCGCGCAGGTGAAGTCGCCGTCGCCGAAGATCCCGCCGCTGCCCGCTCCCAAGTTCCCCGATCCGATGGATCGGAAATTCCAAGAGGGGGCTTCGAAGGCCGCGAGCGAAGTCGCCACGCGGATCGAGGACAGCGAGTCGTTCAAGAAGTTCGGCGGTGCCGGGCTTATTGCCGTCCTCGCGATTCGGCTCATCGTTGTCGGAGGGATCATCCTGCGCTTCCGCATCCGGAGTGCGATCTTCGCCCGCGTGTTCCAGCCGATCCCCGCCGATCCACTCCGCCTCGGCGGCAATGCTCCGCTCGGGTCGTTCACGCACCGCCGGCTCGAACTCCTGCGCGGCAACGATTTCCGCGCCCCCTTCGCCGAGTACGTCCGGCTGCTCTTCCGCGAGCGCGGCTTGCCGGACGATTACCGCGGCGAGAGCTGCCCGAAGGTTGACGCCGACGGCCGCAATCGGAAGTACCTCACCGACAGCGTCCGCCGACTTTGGGACGAAAGCCTCACCGAGACGCCGCTCGCCTATACCAAGTGGAAAGAGCTGGAACCGATTCTCGCGGCCGTGCGGTCGGCCGCGTCGGCCGACCGCTGGCGCTTCGCACCGAGTCCCGCGACCCGCACCGATTCCCGAGGAACCGCATGACCGCCCGCCCCGCCGTCGCCAGCCGCGCATCGTACGAAGGCGCCGGGCCCGAGACCTCCGACACCGGCCCCGCCCGCGAACTCGCCGCCCAGGCGGGTCAACTCTTGAAGGAAGTGCGCGAGCAGGTGGCGACGGTCGTCGTCGGCGTAGACGCCGTCACCGAGCAACTGCTCATCGCGCTCCTCGCGAGCGGGCACGTCCTGCTCGAAGGGGTTCCCGGCGTTGCCAAGACGACCCTCTCCAAAGTCTTCGCCCGGCTTCTCGGCTGCCAGTATTCGCGCGTGCAGTTCACCCCCGACCTGCTGCCGTCGGACGTGACCGGCACCTCGATCTTCGACCGCAACGCGAACGACTTCGTCCTCCGCCGCGGACCGATCTTCTGCCAGGTGCTGCTCGCCGACGAAATCAACCGCGCCCCGGCGAAGACGCAATCGGCGCTGCTGGAAGCGATGCAGGAATACCAGGTGACCGTGGACGGGCAGACGCTCCCGCTGCCGCGTCCCTTCCTCGTGATGGCGACGCAGAACCCCGTCGAGCAGGAAGGGGTCTACCGGTTGCCGGAAGCCCAGCTCGACCGCTTCCTGCTCCGCATCGAGATGGGCTACCCCGGTTTCGATCACGAAGTGAACTTGCTGAAGATGCACGGCCGGCCGATCGCCGAGCCGCCCGCGATGTTCACGCCCGAGATCATCCTCGGATTGCAGGCGAAGCTGCAGCACGTCTTCGGCAAGGAGACGCTCTACCGGTACATCGTCGAGATCGCCGAGGCGACCCGCGAGCACCCGGACGTCGCGCTCGGGGCCAGCCCGCGAGCCGCGCTCAACCTCCTCCGCTGCGCCCGCGCCCGCGCCGTGCTGCGCGGCCGGCACTTCGTGACGCACGAGGATGTGCAGGCCGTGGCGTACAACGTCCTCGGGCACCGCTTGATCCTCCGGCCCGAAGCCGAGATCGAAGGGCGCGAGGTCGCCGACATCGTGAAGGAAGTCCTCGCCGACGTCCGCGTTCTCGAAACCGTCTAGCCGGGAGAGTGTTCGGTGCTCACCTGGCGCGGCTTCTGGTTCCTCTTCTGGTCTGCGGATGTCGCCCTCCTCGGCGTGCTGCTCGTCGCGCGCTACGCGCCGACGGTGCCGATCTTCGCGCTCACGCTCCTCGCCTGGTTTGTCGCCGAGTGGATCTGGTTCTGGATCCGCGCGAGTTCCGCGCAGAGCCGCATCACCATCGAGCGGCACATCCTGCAGGGCGAACGCGAACTGCCGACACTCTGGGCCGGCGTCGATTGCACCGTTCGCATCACCATCCGATTGAAGGCCGGGCCCTCGCTCCCGTTCGTGTCGCTCGCGGATAAGCTGCCGGTCGGCCAGCACATCCGGGAAGGGCACCGCCGCACTGTCACCCGGCTGACAGCGGGCGAACCGGTCGTGCTCGAATACAAGATCCACCCGGCGTCGCCCGGCGTCGTGCGCTTCGAAGGGATCGAACTCCGCACGGCCGACCTCTGCGGCTTCTTCTACCGCCGCCTCTTCTTCCGGGCGCCGACCGAGTACCTCGTGCTGCCGCCGCTGATGGACGACGACGGCACCCAGCGCGCGAACAAGCGCTTCAACACGCTGCCGCCGCCGGGCGTCCACCGCATCCGCCGGGCCGGCAGCGGCACTGAGTTGCTTCACCTGCGCGACTACCTGCCGGGCGATCCGCCGAAGACGATCGCGTGGAAGGCGAGCGCGCGGAAGGACAAGCTCATCACGAAGGAACTCGAGAGCGATGTCCCCGTCCGGATGATCCTCTTCCTCGACGCCTCGAACAGCACTCGGCTCGGCGCCGCCGGGAAGACGCCGCTCGCGAAGCTCGCCGGCATCGGCGCCGGTGTCCTGCAAGCCGCCGCGGGCAACCGCGACCTCATCGGGCTGACGGTTTTCGACGAACGCGAAGCGAAGGTGCAGAAGCCCGCGAGGACGCGCCTGCACACGATGCAACTGCTCCGGACCTTTGCAGAGACGGCCGGTCGCCAAGCCGAGGATACCGAGACCGATCCCGCGACACTCCAGCGTCACGCGTATTCCCTTGCGCAGGACCTCTACCCCGACCTGCTCGAAAAGCGGTTGAACTCGCGTCCCTTCGGCCTCTTCTGGATTCCCCTGCTCGACAGCCGGCTGAAGTGGCTGCTGATCCTCCCGCTCGCCTGGCAGCTCTTCACCTGGAAGGCCGAGGGGTTCAACGAAGTCGTCGAGCTGACGCGGAACATCATCCGCCCGAAGAATATCTCCGACCTCCCCGGCTTCCTCGCCGTGTTCGGGTTCCTGATGTTCGCGCCGACCGTGCTGGCGGTGGTCTACTGGTTCCTCTTCGGCATCCGCGGCTTCCTGCCGCCGCGCAGCCGGGAGCTGTCGAAGCGCAAGCAACTGGCGGCGCTCTTCGCAGCGCGCGACGGCGACTCCCCGGCGAGCATCGAGCGCGCGATCCACGACGACGAATTCTTCGGGACGAAGGCGAGCCGGTTCCTCGTCGAGCACCACCATCAGCCGCCGCCGAAGCTCTTCGAGAAGGACGGTCGCTACCGCTTCCGCTGCCCGGACAAGATCCCCGTGCTCGCGGCGGCGCTCGTCCGCTCCGTCGGCATGGCCCGCGACAACGAACTCTACGTGATCCTCGCCGACCTCGTCGAACTGACCGACGACCTCGAACCGCTGCTGAAGGCGGTCCGCGCCGCCTGCGGCCGGCACCACCAAGTCCTTGTGCTGCTGCCGTGGCCCGACGACGTGCCGCCACCGGTCGATCCGCGCGAAGCGGTTGAACCGGTGAAGCGGAATAAGAAGCGGATCAGCCTCGGAAGCGTGATTCAGACTGCGCTCGTGGAGGGCTACCACCGCAAGTACGACGAGCTGCGGTTGCGACTCGTGCGCGCGGGCGCCTCGGTGGTCCGGGTGAATCAGACCGATCCCGTCCGGCTCATCCTCGCGCGGCTCGACCGCATCCGCGGCGCGGGGATCCGCCGATGAGCCTGGACGACACACCGGCCGGAGCCGAGAAAAAGCCGAACCGCTACCGGGAGCTGATCGACAATCCCGCCGCGCGGACTTACCTCATGGTCGCCGGGGGCGGGCTGCTCGTGACGATCCTCACGATGTTCCTCGTCGGCTCGCCCATCGCGGCGGCGCTGCTGCTCGTCGTCGGCGCCTGCGGCCTCGTCCTCCGCTGGACGGCCATGCCCGCCGTCTTCGTGCTGCTCGTGAGCTACCTCTCGTTCGCCCCGCTCGGCCTCCCCTTCGAGTTCAGCCCGTTTTCGAGCATCCCCGGCAGCCACTTCCGCTTCCTCGACGGCGTGCTCATCGGCGCTGCGCTCGTCTACCTCATCGGGCAGTACCGGCTCCTCTCCGTCGTCCATGTGGGGATGCCCTTCGACGCGAACAAGTTCTTCGTGAAGCCGGGGGCCAAGCCGACGGTTCGCCCCGCCGAGTCGCCGAGGGACCGGGAACTCTGGCTGCTGTTCGCGCGCGTCGGCTTGTTCGTCCTCGCCGGGCAATTGCTCTGGGTCGCCTTCACCTACCTGCGTGTCGATTTCGACAAAGTACCGCCGCTGATGATCGTCGAACCGAGCGACGGCTATCGCCGCTACAACGCCCCCGTCGCGGAGATGGCCGTCCCCGAGTCCGCGAGCCGGTTTCTGCTGGCGTCCGGGTTCTTCTTCGCCATCGCGATCGCGGCCCGATTCGCCTTCTGGTACTGGGGCCTGCTGCTGCTCGGGCGCGATCAGGCCCGGATGATCGTCGTCGATGTGCAGTGGAACGAAGACCGGCACGAAATGAACCGGCAGGAGAAGTGGCGCGGCTGGCAGAAGGGCAAAATCCTCGGGAAGGCGCGCGAGAAGTTCGGCTGCAGCGGTTGGTTCCTCGCCATCGGTCTGCCGATGATTCTGCTGTTCCTGTTCCTCATCGTCCTGTGTTGCAGCGGCGGGTTCCGCTAGCGGAGGGGTGCTATGGGCGTCTGGATGCGGGAAATCCTCGGGTGGGTGCTGCTCGGCGTAGGGCTGGCCGCCTTCGCGATGTGCTACGCGGTCTTCCTGCTGAACCGCTGGATCATCGAAGCGTTTATCGCCGCATTCATCGGCGTCACGATCTTTCGCGCGGGGTTGCACCTGCTGAAGGTCGCCACGGCGGCGCGCGCCGCCCGGGATGTGAAGCGAGAACTGGCCCCGACCGGCGGTGCCACCAAGCGCGTCCGTCCGGGACTGGCGCAGCCACCGGCCGGTCGGGAGCGCCCGTCGGTGCTGCCCGGGCCGAAGGCGCGCGGCGACCGCGAGCCGATCCGGCCGCGCCGGTGATCGGCTACTTTTTCTTGCGCTTCTTCGGCGGGGCGGCGGGTGCGTCTTCGAGCTTGGCGAAGACCTTCGCGAGTTCGATTTGAAAGCCTGGCAACACTGTGCTTACGAGGGTATCTCCCACCGCGTAGTGAACCGATTCGGCACCGGCCCGATAGACCCGGATCGTACGGGACTTCGGATAGACCATCCAGACTTCTGCGATGCCCGCTCCGAGGTATTCGCCGAGCTTCCGGCGCATCTCTCCGCGCCGGTTGCCCGGACTATAGACCTCGATGGCGAGATCGGGGACGAGGTGCGGAACCGGAGCGGTCGGCACTTTGCGCTTCGGAAGCTTGTCCCACGACGTGTACGACACATCCGGGATGCGCACGAGTCCGGGCATGATTCTCAACATGCCATCGGACCCGAGGATCATACCCGTGTCGCCGAGCTCTTCGACGAAGTTGCCCAACCACCGCGCGATCAGAGTTGCCAAGAATGCCCCTTCCGCACTCATCGCCTTTTCCACGAGGGTGCCATCGACGAGTTCGACCAAGCGCTTGTTGTCGCCATTCACATGCCGGATCACATCGCGGATGCGAGCCGTGCCCGGCGGCGGCTCGAACAGGACACGCCGGGCGGGAACGCCGCCGAGTCGGTCGAGTAGCTCTTGGAAGTTGTCGACATCGGTGCGGGCCGGCGAACGGATCATGGAGTGGCTCCTCGCGGAATCGGGATCATTCTACACCCCCGGCACCACGTTCGTCGGCACGTCGTCGGTCGGCTTCAGGCGATCCCGCGCCTGCTGCTGCGAGACGCGGTTGATCACTTCCAAATACGCGAGGGCGCTCGCTTCGATCACGTCCAGGCTCACGGCGCGGGCGCTCGAGCGCTTGCCGCCGTGCTCGACTTCGATGTGCGCGTCCCCCAGCGCATCCATGTCCTGCGTCACGGCCCGCACCCGGTAGTCGATCACTTTCGCCGAGACCCCCGTGACGCGTGCGATCGCTTTGAACAGCGCATCGATGGGTCCATTGCCCGGCGCGGCATCGCGGCGCACGACGCCCGGCGCATCGTCGCGGTGGCGCAGGCTCACCGCGGCGGACGTCTGCGAACCGGTGCCCGCGGTGCTCGTGAAACCCACCAGGCTCCAGAGCTTGCCCCCGGTGTCGGCCTGCAACTGCGTTTCGATGAGCGCTTCGAGGTCGGCGTCGAAGACCTCCTTCTTCTGGTCGGCGAGCTTCTTGAAATCGGCGAAAACGGAGTTCAGATGCTCGGCGGAGAGGTGGTAGCCCAAGTGCCCGACGCGATCGCGCAGGGCTGCCCGACCGCTGTGCTTGCCGAGCACGAGTTCCGTCTTCGAGATGCCGACGTCTTCCGGACGCATGATCTCGTACGTGTTCGGATTCTTCAGCATGCCGTCCTGGTGGATGCCCGCCTCGTGGGCGAACGCGTTGCGGCCGACGATGGCCTTGTTCCGCTGCACTTGCATGCCCGTCACATTCGACAGCTTGCGGCTCACGGGGCAGAGCAGTTTCGTGTCGATGCCGGTCGTGAGGCCGTAGAAGTCGCGGCGCGTGTGCAGGGCCATCACGATCTCTTCGAGGGCGGTGTTGCCGGCCCGTTCGCCGATCCCGTTGATCGTGCATTCGACCTGCCGGGCACCCTCGCCCAGCGCCGCGAGGCTGTTGGCCACGGCCATGCCGAGGTCGTTGTGGCAGTGGACACTCAGCACGCAGGCGTCGATGCCGCGGACCGTCTTCTTGAGGTGCCGGATGATCGCCGCGTAGTGCGCGGGCACGGCGTAGCCCACCGTATCCGGGATGTTCAGCGTCGTCGCCCCCGCTTCGATGGCCCGCTCGACGACCTCCGCGAGGAAGTCGAGTTCGGTCCGGGCCGCATCTTCGGGGCTGAACTCGATGTCGGCCGTGTGGTCGCGGGCGCGCTTCACGCTCTCGACGGTGCGCGTCAGGATGTCCTCGCGGGACATTCTGAGCTTGAACTCGCGGTGGATCGCACTCGTCGCCAAGAAGAGGTGGATGCGCGGCCTCGGAGAGTGCTTCACCGCGTCGGCGGCCCGGTCGATGTCGGCGGGGTTGCAGCGCGCCAGCCCGCAGATGATCGGCCCGTGCACCTGCTTCGCGATCTCGCGGACGCTCTCGAAATCCCCCGGCGACGCGATGGGGAACCCCGCCTCGATCACATCGACGCCGAGGTTCTTGAGGGCGTGCGCCATCTCGAGTTTCTCAGGCAGCGTCATGCTGCAGCCGGGGCTTTGCTCGCCGTCGCGCAGAGTCGTGTCGAAGACGATGACGCGGTTCGGATCGATCGCGGTCATGGCGGGTCTCGGTCGGGCAATACGGGAGGGGACACGAAAAAACCCCGAACTCTTCCGAGTTCCGGGGCCTGGATGGGTTCGCTCGGCAAACCGCGATCAGGCGTGGAACTCGGCTCCGCTCGGAAGAAGTCCGAGGAGCACAATTGGGTTCGCAAGCCGAATGGGATTTGCCATGGGGGTAATTCTACTCGCCGCAGCCGGGCTTGCAAAGGGCGGAGGCCGAACGGGTATGCCGCCGGAGTTGGCTTTGGCCCCGAGTCGCTGCCGCCCACCTTCCCAACATTCTTCCAGACTGGATTGTTCCAGCTACCCCCTTCATTCCGCCCTCGACTCACCCGCCTTCGCTCGTCGCAAGTCGTTGCGGCGCCAGATCAACCGACCGGATCGTCGCCACGGCACCGATTGTTCCAATTCGTCCAATTGGTTCCAGCGTGGGGTGTCACACTCTGTTGGAACAATCCCGAGTGCCAAAATCGAGAGGCGGACCCGGCCGAACTTCAGTGATACTTCACAATGAACTTGTCCCGCGTCGCTCCAGAACGGCCGCGGAGGATCCTCGGCAGCTCCGGCGGCTGCGGCGCAGCCTCGAACCATTGCCAGAGGGCTTCCAGACACTTCGCCAGCGGCTTATCGAGTTCGCGCTGTTCGATTCGCAGAGTCAGAGTTCGGCCGCTGCCATTCGCTCGAAGCTGCACAGGCGGCATCGCCGCGATGGCCTTGGCGAGTTCCCGCTGCGCCTTGGGGAAAGCCCCGGCCTCGCCGGGATTGCGGAGGTCGTCGAGGGTTTCCAATTTCCGGATCCGCTCCTCCGCATCGCGCGGTTCCGAGCGTGTGCGGATTTCGGCAATCGACTCGGCGAGGACATGGAAGGGAACCTGTCCCAGCGCCGCCGAGGGCCGATCGGACTTCGCGCCCGGAGCCGCGCTCCGCTTCGCCGCATCCGCCACCGCATCGCGATCGCGTCCGACGATGAGCCGCGTTTCGGACTGCGCGTAGTGGATCGATAGCCCCGGTGCGTGAACGAGACCCCAAACCTTCACCTCCCGGATCGTCTCGCTCGCCGGTTCCGAGATCTTATCGGCTCCCGCGATTGATCGGGAGAGTTTCGGCACGGCCCCGAGCCACGCATTCGCCGCCGCCGCGTCGTCGAGCGTCAGGATAAGAATCGGTCGAGGCGCATCGACTTTCTTCCCGGCGGGGATCTTGGGGAAGACGAATGTCGCGGAGTGGATAGTCGGAAGGAACTCGGATGCGAGTTTGAAACCCGCCTTCTCGGACTCTGCGGCGAGTTCGCTCGGCAGTGCCCAGGCTCGCCCCAGTGCCGCGCCGATGGCATCGGCCGCATCGAGAATCGCCTTCGACCGTTTTTCCTTGGGCGGCAGCGCGAGAGTCAAGATGCCCCGGGCATCGGCCGGAACACCGCGGCGATCCTCCGCGCTCACGCTGCCGCCCGAAAGCAGCGCGAGGAGCGGGCACGCTCCGCCGACCTTCACCTCGGCGCTCGCCGAGAGCGACCAGCCATCCGGCTCCAGCCGGAACGACCCGCTGAGCGAGTCGATCTGCTTCGGATCGAGCGCGAATCGGACGAGTGCGACCGCCTCGGACTTGTGCCAATCGGCGGCCGAGACCTTCTTCGCGGCCGAGAACTGCGAGTCGAGCGCGCCGGCGGCTACCGCGAAGAACAGCCCCGGCTTCCGCCGCGCTTCCGCGTGCGGCTTCAGCAGCTTCGTGGAGGCCAAGCCCGGCGATTTCTCGGTGCCCGCGAAGCGCCGGTAAACATCGCCCACGGCCGGTACGTCCGAGCCGATCACGAGCAATCCGGGAGCGATCAAGTAGGTCGTTTCGCCGGCCCCCTGCGGAGGTACGGGATCTTCCACCGGCACCGGCTTCCCATTCTCGTCGGGGGTCGCGGCGGTTAGCCCGCGATTCTGGTAGACCGCGATGCCGTCGATCTTGCCGACCCGGCGGATGTTCGGCGACGTCAGCAGGTAATGCCGGGCGAGCAGGCCGAGCGCGGCGCTGTCTCCCAAGACGAAGGCCACGGCGACCGCCGGCCGGCCGGTCTTCACGTCGAAGCCGGTGAGACCCGCCGCGATGCCGCCCAGTTTCTTGAAGTCCGCGAGCATCTCCGGCGACGCGAGCAAGCCGAGTTCCCCGGCGGCGGCCGAGCCGGGAAGTGCCTCCGGCGTTCGCATCGCGTCGCGGCGATCGTGGCTGTGCGCGAGCGGCTCGGCTAACGGAGTGCCCTTCAGGAATGCCGCGAGTGCATCCGAAGTCGCCGCGGGATTGCCCATTTCGGCATAGGCGAGAGTGCCGGCCGGGAAGAGATCCGCGAGGTCCTTCGGTTCGGCGGTTCGACCCACCACAGCGGTAGCGAGTGCGAACGCGAGGACGAGCGGCCAGCGGAGCATCGGTCGATCTCGGGAAGCGGGATGATCGGGCTATTGTCCGCGAAGTCGTACCGAGTTCCAAATGGACATCATGGGTCGTGAGCGATCGTCCTTCTC
>JAYVTJ010000984.1:0-8336 GCA_043774415.1 Fimbriiglobus sp.
CGAGGTAGCGCGCCGCGCCGAACGATTCCGCCTTCCACTTCGAGGTCGTCGCCGCCATGAGCAGGTGCAGCAGCGCGATCGCCGGGAGGAGCGGCGCACTCAGTTCGTCGATGCAGAAAATCGGCCCGACTCCGCTCGCCGCGCCCGTGCGATGCCCCAGCCAAGCGAGGAACGCCGCGGCGAACGCGACGCCGCAGGCCGCGGAGCAGACGCGGAGCGCGGTCAGCTTGTCGCGGAGGAAGGCCACCGGCAGCGCGGTGAGGGCGGGGATGGCGATGGCGACTTCGAGCCAGGGCCAAGCGAGCGGGTTCAAGAATGGGCCTCCACCAGTGCCGGATGCCCGGGGGTCACCTTCGGGAGCAGGACGACTTCGATCGGTTCCGCGACGGGGCTGTCGATCCGGTTCAGCGCCCGCATCCAGCGGGTCTCCCATCCGGTGAAGAGGCGGAAGAGCTTCAGGAACGGGTCGGCGATGAAGCGGCCGAGGAGGGCGTCCAAGTAGCCGCGCTCGAGTGCGAATCGGTAGAGGGCGAGCCGCCAGCCGGAATCGTCGCCGCCCGAGACGCGCGGCAGTTTGCCGCCGATGGCGTTCTCGACGAGTTTGTATTCGAGGAGCAGGCTCGGCGCCCGGACGAACTGCAGCGTCCGCAGGCAGGCGTGCCCGAGCAGGTGGACGAGGGCGAGGTAGCGGAAGCCGAGGCCGATCTCGGCCACGATGATGCCCACCTGGGTCAGCGACGCGAACGACAGCGCCGATTTGATGTCCGTCTGCACGCGGCCCACCAGATACCCGTACGCCGCCGTGCCCAAGCCGAGGATCACCGCCGCGGCCGCCAGCGGGATCGAGTGCTCGAACAGCGGACTCATCCGCAGTAGCAGAAACGCCCCGAGGTGGACCGAGAGCGCCCCGTAGAAGACCGCGCTCGAAGGGGTCGGCCCTTCCATCGCTCGCGGCAGCCAGCCGCAGAACGGGAGCAGGGCCGATTTCCCCGCGGCGGCGACGAGCAGCAGTCCGCCGATGATCGTCGCGTCGAGTGCGGAGATGGCGGTCACTTCGTCCGGCCAGGGCCCTTCGCCGAGGAGGGCGTGGAAATCCCCCTTGCCGGTGAGGCGGTGCGTGAGGATGGCCGCAAGGAGCAGGGCCGCATCGGACGTGCGGTAGATGACCCAGACCCGGAAACCGTTGCGCACGGGTGCGGGGCGCTCGTTGTAAAAGCCGATCAGGAGGACGGACGACAAGCCGACGAGTTCCCAGCCGGCGAAGAGCGTCTCGACCGTTCCGGCGACGGCGGCGACGATCATCCCGAGCGTGAAGATCGCGTAGAGCATGAAGAAGCGGTGGTAGCCCCGCTCGCGGTGGATGTAGCGCTCCGCGAAGGCGCCGATCGTCGCGCAGAGCACGAACGAGAGGGCGCAGAACGGCACCGAGAGCCGGTCGAAAAGCAGTTCGATGTGGAAGTGGTAATCGCCGCCGGGATGCGCTCCGGGGATGAACACCCATTCGCCGAGGTCGATCAGCACTTCGTACTGGCCGGTGATCTGCATTCCAAGAAAGATGCCGACGGCGGCGATCAGCCCGGCGAGCACGCCCGCTTGGAGGATGCGGTGCGTGAGCGCTTCGCTCGGCTTGCGGCCGAGCAGGAGCATCGCGCCCAGGATGGCCGTCGTGAGCGCCGGACTGGCGACCGTGACGACGCCGAGCCAGACCATGAGTTCGGTCACGGGCGGCCCCCTCCGATTTCCTGAGCGACTTCGACGAATTCGAGGTGATCGCGCTTGCCGGCGTACCACTCGTGCGAAGTATGCACCCGGCGGATGGTCTGCGAGACGGGAGTGTACGGCCGGAATTCGCCGCGCTCGAACACGGAGATCGCCCCCGTTTCGGGGTGCATCAGCGCGACCTGCACCCACCCGTTGCGGGCCATGGCGCCGTTCGCCGGGTTGTCGCGCATCATCTTCTCCATGATCGCCACGGTCGTTTCGATCACGATGAGCAGGCGGATCGGCTCGTGGATCTCGGTCATCTGCCACGGGAGGCCCGTGCGGAGGTCGCTCGCGGCCCCGTCCATGACGCCGAGCAGCGACGTGATGTTGTGCGGGAGCTTCGTCCCCGCGCCGTACCCGATCGGGTCGATATGCGAGAAGTAGTATTCGAGGTTGATCCCCGCGCAGACCGGGAACACCGCCGCGAGTGTCCGCGCCAGGATCGCACCGTCGACATCGTCCTGCGTCGGATCGTACGAGACGAGGAAGGGCCTCCGATCCAAGTAGAGGCCGCGCGTCCGCGCCCGCCGGCCGACGACGCAGTAGGCATTCGTGGCGTGCCCCCATTCGGGCCGCACTTGGGCGAGGTCTTCGGCGCGGTCGTCCATGTGCTGCCGGGCCGCGGCGGGGGTGATGTCGAGCGGGGCCGAATCGAACCGGCGGGCGCGCTCGTGGGCGTTGCGGGCAATGGCCGCTTCGATCTGCTCGTGGGCGATGTCGAACGCGGCGCGGTGCGACTCGGGGATCAGATCGGTGTCGGCAAACTTCACGTACTCGTTGCAGGTGTTGTGCAGCCCGCCGACGAAAACCGTGTCGTCCGGGATGACCAGTCCGCGTGCGAGCAATCCCGCGCGGATCCGTTGGTCGTTCAAAATCTGGGCGATGGCCCGGCCGTTCGGGCCGCCGACCGCTCCGCCGCAGGCCCCGCAATCGTGGGCCGATTCGTGCGGGTTGTTCATGCTGTGCGAGCCGTGCCCGAGCGTGAAGACGAGGCGGGAGAAGTTCCGGGTCAGCCCGATGTCGCGGAGCACGCGCTCGGCGATCCCGGTCATCTCCTCGACCGAGAAGCCGAGACCCCCCGCCTCCGGGCCCGGTTTCGGATCGGTGCGCTCCAGTCGGAGGCGCGTCTTCTTCGGCGGCTGCACGATCGACTCGGCCCGCCGGCGGAAGTGCGCCGTCAGTCTTGGGAACAGTACGCGGGCGACGAGCGGGAACGTCGCCAGCACGCCGACCCCGGCGGTGAGCAGCGCTCCGACGGCGAAGCCGCGCGTGCCCACGTGGAACCGGTGCGAGGTGTTGCCGAGGGCCCGGCGGTACCGTCGCGTCCGCCGGTCGCTTTCTTCCAGCGCTTCCAGCGGCCGCTCTTCGACCCAGTGCTTCGGATGGACGACGACCGGGCAGAGCGGCGTGAAGTGCGCCCCAGCCGCACCGCGGTAGTACATGACGACGGCGAAGAACCCAGCCGTGGCGAAGGTCTCGCAATCGGGCGCCACTTCTTCCAAGTGCCGCCGGAACGATTCCTCGCGCTCGTCGAGGCAGGTGATGAGCTGGAACCGGGGCTTCGCCGGAAGCGTGGCCGGGTGCCGGAAGCGGTAAGCGAGAGCGTCCAAGGCGCGGATGCGGAAGCGGCGCTCGAAGGCCTGCTGGAAGATCCAGCGCCGCTTCACATCCGTGAAGCCGAGGACCTCGCGGGCCATCTCTTCCGAGACTGCGGAAATCCCCGCCGCACGGGCCGCTTGGTAGACTCCGTAGACCCGCAGTTCGAGTTCCGAAGTGACCTCGGTGATCCGACGCCCCGCGAGCCAAGGTCGCAGGGCCGCGAGGGTTCCCGTGTATCCGAAATCTTCCTCGGCGAGATGCGCCGCCGCCGCGCGATCCATGAGCAAGCGCACGGCGACGAATTCGACGAACGAACCGGTCGGGATCGCGTGGTGGACGCTGTCGGGCCGGTGTTCCACCTGGTAGATCATCCCGCCCCAGCCGCGGAGAGCCAGCAGGGTCGCGGAGAGGAATTCGCCCCATTCGACTTCGGCGATCCCGAGATCTCCGAGCGAATCGAGGATGCACCGGATCGGATCGGTGCCCGCACTCGACACCTGCCGGCAGAGCGGGGCCAAGCGGTGGTGCCACGGTTCGGCACCGCCGCAGGAATAGAGCTGGCTGAAGCCGCGCAGGAAGCCCTTCTCCTTCCCAGGAAGGGGAAGCCGGGCCATACCCTGATCGATAAACGCGGCGGAGTAGCGGGCGAGCAAATCGTGGACGAGCAGATCGGGATCGCTCCCGCCCGCATCGACGAGCGAACGGCGGACACGGATTGTGGACGGCTCTGCGAGCGGGTTCGGCAAGTCCCGCACAAGCTTCAGGCAGCGCTCCCAAAGGCCGGTGCCGTTCTGCGGGATGTCTTCTTCGGCGACCTTCCACCGCAGTTCCGCGGGGGTGCCCACCCAGATCGGCCGTGTCAGCATCGCCATCCGCAGATCTGTCCGCGACACGCCCGGGGCGATGAGGTCGGCACCGGTCGGGCCGAGGTCGTCCGCGAGTGCCGCTCGCAGGTCATCGTCGAGGATTCGCCCCTTGCCCCGTTCGATGTGGAAACGGGCTTCGGTCGGGTAAGGTTCGCAGCCGAAGACCCCCGCCGCCTTCTCGGTCGCCTCCCGGAACGGGAACTCTTCGAAGGCGTGCAGCGTATTGTGATGGATGAAGACCGAGATCGGACCTTGGGCCGGCAGCAGGTGGGATGCGTGGTCAAGCGCCGCTTTCAATCGTCCGAGCGTTTCACTGGCTCCGGGATGTCCGGTTGAGATCGGGTGGGCCACATCGTTCGATATCACGTTGGACCTCACTCGGGCAGCTTTGTCGCTGACGGGTATTCCGGCAATGCATGTGCCAAGGGTTTCCAGTCTGGATAGCGGGGAGTCTGCCATCGACAATGCTTCGGCGCGGTTCGCAAACGACCAGACCGAGCGACTGGCGGCCAGTCGTAAGACCGGGGACGTTAAATCATGATGCGATTTCAAACTCGGATACTCCTGCCGATCTGTCTCATTTCGACCTGCCTGCTGACGCTCTCGGTCCTCGCCGCGCGTTCGCTCATCCGCCAGCAGTTGACGGTCGCCGAACTCCAGCGCGAGAACCTCGGCAGTCGCCGCGTGGCCATCGAACTCGACGAATGCCTCACCGACCTACTCCTCATGCTCCGCGACCGCATCGCCGATACCGGCAAGCTGGACGACCGGGCCAAGCTCCACCTGGTCGATATCCGCGCGTTTGCCGATCAGCCGATCGAGCAGGACTTGGCGGATCGACTCGAAACCGGCTTCGCCGCCTATTTGATCCTGCGGAAGTCGATGCCGCCCCCCGGCTCGCCCCAATACGAAGACGCTCTGCGCGAAGCGGCGGCCCGGCTCGAAATCGACGTGCTCCGCCCTTGCCGGGAGTACAAGCAGTTCAACAGCGACCGCATCGAACGGACCACCGACCAGCACGAGCGCGAACTGCGCGAATTGGCCTGGGGCATGGCCGGCATCGGCTTCCTCGGGGCGCTGGCGGGGGTCACGCTCGGGTTCGGCATTTCGGGTGCGGTGAAGCGCAACGTCCGCGGAGTGCAGGTGCGCATCCGCGATGCCGCCGGATTGCTCGGCCCGGAATCTGCTGAGGTCGTCGTCGTGGACGACGGCAATTTCAGCCGCCTGCATACCGACATCGAGCTGCTGACCGATCGGATCGCCACCGTGGTGAAAGAGCTGCAGCAGCGCGAACGCGAGATCCGCCGGGCCGAGCAGCTCGCGGCCGTCGGCCAGTTGGCCGCGGGCGTGGCCCACGAGATCCGCAATCCGCTCACGTCGATCAAACTGCTCGTGCAGAGCGGCCTCGAAGGCGCGCACGAACTGAGTACCGACGATCTCCGGATCATCGAGGCCGAAGTCCGCCGCATGGAGCAATCCCTCGGCACCTTCTTGGAGTTCGCCCGCCCGCCGAAAATGGAACAGCACCCCATGGAGTTCGGCGCGCTGGTCCGGGACACGTTCGACCTCCTGCGCGTCCGCTGCGAAAAGCATCGGGTGCGTCTCGTCACGGCCGGCGACGCGGCGCTGCACCTCGTCGCGGATCGCGGGCAGCTCAAGCAAGTCCTCGTGAATCTCGCGCTCAACGCGCTCGATGCCATGCCGGAGGGAGGCACGCTCACGGTGCGGCTGCGGCGCCTCGCCGCCCGCGCGGAACTCGAAGTGTCCGATACGGGCGCAGGGATCGCTCCGGCGATGATGCCGCGGCTCTTCGAACCGTTCGCCAGCGGCAAGGACACCGGCTTGGGCCTGGGATTGGTCATCTCGAAGCGGATCGTCGAAGATCACGGCGGGACGATCGCGGCCGCGAACCGGGCCGGTGGCGGCGCCAGCTTTTTCGTCTCGATCCCCATCCTCACGGCCGGTTCTCCCGATGCTTGAACTCCTCCTCGTGGACGACGAACCGGCGATCCAGCACGCCTTCCGCCGCGCGTTCGAGCGCGAGGGTCTGAAACTGCGATTCGCGGGCACGGCCGCCGCGGCGATCGCCGAATTCCGCCGCGCCCGACCCGACGCCGTCGTCCTCGACGTCCGCCTCCCCGACGCGACGGGCCTCGAGACCTACCGCCGGCTGCGCGATCTCGACGCCCGGATCCCCGTCATCCTCATCACGGGCCACGGGACTACGGAACTGGCGATCCAGGCCATCAAGGAGGGGGCCTTCGAATATCTGCTGAAGCCCCTCGAACTGCCGCAGCTCCGGGAAGCTCTGAACCGCGCGTTCCGCTCCAGCGCGGCCATGCGCACGCCGGCGGCGATGCCCGAAGTCGAAGACGCCCCCGAGTCGGGGGATTTCCTTCTCGGCCGCTGCCCCGCCATGCAGGAGGTCTACAAGGCGATCGGCCGCGTCGCCGGCCAAGATGTGACGGTGCTGATCCTCGGCGAGAGCGGAACGGGCAAAGAGCTGATCGCACGGGCGATCTACCAGCACGGCCACCGCGCGCAGAAGCCCTTCCTCGCGATCAATTGCGCCGCGATCCCCGAGAGCCTGCTCGAAAGCGAACTCTTCGGCCACGAAAAGGGCGCGTTCACCGGCGCCGACCGCAAGCGCATCGGCAAGTTCGAGCAGTGCCACGGCGGCACCATCTTCCTCGACGAAGTCGGCGACATGAGCGCCCTCACCCAAGCCAAGATGCTCCGCCTCATCCAGGAGCAGCGCTTCGAGCGGGTCGGCGGCACCGAGACGATCCAGACGGATGTGCGTCTGATCGCCGCGACCAATGCCGACCTCGAAAAGCTCGCCGAGGACGGGAAGTTCCGCAAGGATCTCTTCTTCCGGCTCAACGTCTTTTCGATCGCGCTGCCGCCCCTGCGCGAGCGCGGTGACGATGTCACGATCCTCGTCGAACATTACCTGCGGACGTTCTCGAAGCAACTGGGCAAACCGGTCGTGGAACTCGCGCCCGAAGTCCTCGCGGTTTTCCGGGCATACCCGTGGCCCGGCAATATCCGCGAACTCCAGAGTGTGCTGAAGCAGGCCCTCCTGCGGATGACGGGGACGGCCCTCCTCGCCGATTTTCTCCCGCCGTCGATGGCCGGTGCCGGTGCCCACACGCCAGCCTCGGTCGCATCCCCGCCCGCGACGGGCGCATTCGACTGGGATCAATTTGTGGGCGACCGTATCACCGCCGGCAGTGTCGAACTCTATGCGGAAGCGCTCGAGCGCATGGAGCGCGAGGTGCTCGTCCGGCTGCTCAAGCATACTCGGGGTAATCAACTGCAAGCCGCGAAAATCTTGGGAATCACTCGCGGAAGCTTGCGCACTAAGATTCGGGCACTCGGCATCAAGATCGGGCATTCGATCTGGTCGGAAGACGACCACGGTGATTGATTGCGAGTCAGCGGGATCGTGAATCCCGCGTGAATGTAGGGCTTTCCGCTTGGCACCGCCATTGCTCATCCTCGGGGAACCCCGGAGATTTGCCCGATGGCCCAGCATCCGACCGCACCGTCTGCACCTCCTTTGCTCCCCGGTCGGTTCGGGAATATCCGCTTCGATATGATCGCGGGCTTTCTCGTCTTCCTCATCGCGATGCCGCTCTGTTTGGGGATCGCCAAAGCGATGGTCTCACTCCAGATTGCAGACCTTCGTCATACATTGATCGATGCAGCAATCGCCATCGACCGTGTTGCCGTCGTCGCAGGCCTCTCCGGCATCGGTATTCCCGTTGCCGCACAGACCCTCGAGCGTGCACGTCGACGCACACCCATCACCGTCGTCGCGGTTGCGATCGTCACATTGCTCGCCGATGTCGATCACGCCGTTCCCACACAACGCCTTCGGCGAGCAGGTCGCGATCAAGCTCGGGGCTGTGGCTAGCGGATCGCAGGAGTTGGTCCGGCTCGACAGAAAGTGGGTGGTTCCGCCGCCCGGATCGATCAACAACACCGAGATCGCGCCGGTCGGCCACGCCGGATCAGCGCCGCTCCCGATCCCCGAAAAGAACGCCCGGAGCACCCTCTGGTCCTCCAGCGCGGAGATCGATGTCGCAGACGTCGTGTCCGCTC